>NZ_JFYS01000029.1:0-25698 GCF_000632045.1 Stenotrophomonas sp. RIT309 | reverse complement strand
GTGGTGGTGGTGGTGGTGGCGGTGGCGGTGGTGGCAGTTCGCAGGAAGAAAGTGGCTTCCTCTCGGGACGCGGTCGCATCGTCGCCGACGAGCGCACCAACACGCTGATGATCAGCGACATTCCGAAGAAGATCGCGCGCATGCGCGAGTTGATCAGTGTCATCGACCGCCCGGTCGACCAGGTATTGATCGAAGCACGCATCGTCATCGCCACCGACACGTTCGCGCGCGAACTGGGTGCCAAGTTCGGCATCAGTGGCAGCCGTGACAACGTGTACTTCAGCGGCGACCTTGAGGCCAATCGGAAGACCCGCGAATCGCAGGTGGACACCGCCAGCACCAACGCCAAGGCTGAGCGCGATTGGATCGCCGGTGGCCGCGTGGGCCCGCCGCCGGTGTCGGTCGGTTCGGCCATCACCCGCGGCCTGAACTGGAACCTGCCGGTGGCAACGGCCAGCAATCCTGGTTCGCTGGCGCTGTCGATCCTCAATGCCGGCTATCTGCTTGACGTGGAATTGTCCGCCATGCAGGAAGAGTCGCGTGGTGAAGTGATTTCCAACCCGCGGGTGGTGACCACCAATCAGCGCGAAGCGCTGATCAAACAGGGCAAGGAAATCGGCTATGTCACCATCAGTGGCGGCGGCGCTGGCGGTGTAGCCACCCCGAACGTCCAGTTCAAGGAAGTGGTGCTGGAACTGAAGGTCACCCCGACCATCACCAACGACAACCGCGTGTTCCTCAACATGGCGGTGAAGAAGGACGAGGTCGATCAGCTGATCCAGCTGCAGGGCTACGGTACCGTGCCGTCCATCAACCGTCGCGAGGTCAATACCGCCGTGCTGGTGGAAGATGGCCAGACCGTGGTGATCGGTGGCGTGTATGAATTCACCGACCGCAACAGTGTCAGCAAGGTGCCGTTCCTGGGCGATGTGCCGTTCCTGGGCAATCTGTTCAAGAAGCGTGGTCGCAACAAGGACAAGGCCGAACTGCTGGTGTTCGTGACCCCGAAGGTCCTGCGCGTGGCCCGCCAGAACTGAGGCATCACATCTGTTGTATCCGACCGGGGCCGCCACGTGCGGCCCCGCGTCGTTTGCGCGGGAGGCCCGGTTGATCGGTCATGCGTGGAGGCTGTTCAGCCGTTCTTGATGCCAGCAGCCGGACGGCCTGCGATGATGTGGGGAACCCGAGCCATCCCGCGCCGGTCAAAGGCCCCCATGAACCTGCCTCCGCCGATGCCCGAATCCATTTCTCCGCCGCCTGCCCCCGTCACCTCGCGCCTGCATGCGGCCTTCAGCGATCTGCGCGATGCACTGTCGGCCGAGATCGTCGGCCAGGCGGCGCTGGTCGAACGCCTGCTCATTGCCTTGCTGGCCGATGGCCACCTGCTGGTGGAAGGTGCCCCGGGCCTGGCCAAGACCACGGCCATCCGGGCCTTGGCGGCGCGGCTGGAAGCAGACTTCGCACGTGTGCAGTTCACCCCGGACCTGCTGCCTTCGGACCTGACCGGTACCGAGATCTGGCGCCCACAGGAAGGCCGTTTCGAATTCGTGCCGGGGCCGATCTTCCACCCGATCCTGCTGGCCGATGAAATCAACCGTGCGCCGGCCAAAGTGCAGTCCGCGCTGCTGGAAGCGATGGGCGAGCGTCAGGTCACCGTCGGTCGCCACACCTATGCGCTGCCGTCGCTGTTCCTGGTGATGGCCACGCAGAATCCGATCGAGCAGGAAGGCACCTTCCCGCTGCCGGAAGCGCAGCTGGATCGTTTCCTGATGCACGTACGCATTGGTTATCCGGACCAGGCGGCCGAGTCGGAGATCCTGCGGCTGGCCCGCGAGCGCGCCCGCGGCGCGCTCGGCGAGGCCGCAGCGACGCCGGAAAAACTGCCGATGCAGGATGTCTTCGATGCGCGCCGCGAGGTGCTGGAACTGCACATGGCCCCTGCGCTTGAGCGCTATCTGATCGAGCTGGTACTGGCATCGCGTGATCCCTCGCGCTACGACGCCTCGCTGGCGCGCCGCATCGCGTGGGGCGCCAGCCCGCGTGGCTCCATCGCACTGGAGCGGTGCGCACGGGCGCGGGCGTGGTTGGCCGGGCGTGATTTCGTCACTCCCGACGACGTGCGTGCCGTGGCCGCCGATGTGCTGCGCCACCGGGTACTGCCCAGCTATGAAGCCATCGCCGAAGGCTGGGATGGTGAGCGCCTGGTGCAGGAACTGCTGGCCCGGGTACCGGCGCCCTGAGCGCGCGCATGACCGGCACGACCCACGGACCTGCTCCGGTTACCAGCGAAGGCGATGGCCTGCGACCGCAACTGGCCGAGCTGGTGGCATTGCGCCGCCTGGCACAGCGTCCGCCGCCGCCTCGTCGTGGGCGCGCGGGCAGCGCCGGGCAAGCGCCTTCGCCGCTGCGCGGACGCGGCATGGAATATGCAGAATCGCGCGAATACGTGGCGGGCGACGACGCGCGCCACATCGACTGGCGCGTCACCGCGCGCACCGGGCGCACGCACACCAAATTGTTCCAGGCAGAACGCGAACGGGTCACCCTGATCGTTGCCGATACTTCACCTGCGCTGTACTTCGGTACCCGCGTGCGCTTCAAGTCGGTGCAGGCAGCACGCGCTGGCGCGGTTGCGGCATGGTCCGCACAGCGCCGCGGCGACCGCATCGGTGCATTGCGCGGTAGTGATCGCGAGGCGCCGATCGCGCCGGCCGGCGGTGCCCGCGGCGTACTGCGCGTACTCGATGCACTCACGCGCTGGTACGCGCAGCCACCTGCCGATGACCTTGGCTTGGAACGCGCGCTGGACCATGCCGGTCGGGTGCTGCGCCCCGGCGCCCGGATGCTGGTACTGGCCGATCCGCAGCAGGCGATCCGGATTCCGCCGGCGCGCTGGAGCGCGTTGGCCCAGCACCATGACCTGAGTCTGCTGCTGCTGGTCGATCCGCTTGAGTTGCAGCCGCCAACGGCGCCCCTGCAGTTTCTCGCCGCGCAGCAGCGCATCGGCCTGGACCTGCGCCGCAGCGATGTGCAGGCGCACTGGCAGGCGCATTTCGTCGAACCGCTGCAGCAGCTGCGCAGCCAGCTTGCCGCGCGTCGCGTCGATGTGCAGGTACTGTCCACCGATGCGGCCAGCGACGCCTGGCTGGCACCGGCACCGACGGAGGTGCCGGCATGAGTGCCTCCCTGCCACTGCGCGACGTGCAGTTGCCGCCCTCGCCAGCGTGGTGGCCCCCCGCACCTGGCTGGCTGATGCTGATCGCATTGGTTCTGCTGTTGCTGGCCATCGTTGCTGCGGTGGCATGGCGTCGTCGTCGCCGCCGCCAGCAGTGGATGCGCGTGTTCGATAGGGAGATTGCGGCACTGAACGGCGCGCCGTCGGAACTGGCAGCCATCGCCAGCCTGCTGCGGCGTGCGGCGCGTCAGGCACGCCCCGGTAGCGAAGCCCTGCGCGATGACGCGTGGTGGCAGTACGTCGATCCCAAGGACACCCTGTCGCTCGCGCAGCGCAACCTGCTGGCCGAGGGGGCGTATCGTCCAAGCGTGGATGCCGCTGCCGTGGCCGACGTGCGCGCGTGGGCGCGGGCACGCTACTTGGCGTTGCTGCAGGAGCGCCGCCGATGAGCGCGCTTGCAGCTTACTGGCCTTGGGCGGATCTGCAGCTGGCCTGGCCTCTGGCACTGCTGGCACTGCCGTTGCCGATCCTGATGTTGGCGTGGAAGCGGCGGGCCGATCCGGGCGCTGCGTTGCGCGTGCCCTACGCCGCTGCCGAACTGGAAGCACTGGCTGGCGGCGGTCGTGTCGGCGTTTCCTGGCTGCGCAGCGGCTTGCTGTGGCTGGGCTGGCTGGCGCTGTGCCTGGCGATGGCGCGACCACAGCAACTGGGTGAGGCGATCACCCCGCCGCAGGAGGGCCGGCAGATGATGCTGGCGATGGACGTGTCCGGCAGCATGAGCGAGCCGGACATGGTGCTCGGTGCGCAGGCGGTGGAGCGCTTGACCGCAGCCAAGGCGGTGCTGGCCGATTTCCTGGACCGTCGTGCCGGCGATCGCGTCGGCCTGCTGGTGTTCGGTGATCGTGCCTACACACTTACACCGTTGACTGCGGATCTGTCCAGCGTGCGCGATCAACTGCGCGACAGCGTGGTTGGCCTTGCCGGGCGCGAGACGGCCATTGGTGACGCCATCGCGCTGGCGGTCAAACGCCTGCGCAATCAGCCCGAAGGGCAGCGTGTACTGATCCTGCTGACCGACGGCGTCAGCAACGCCGGTGTGCTGGAACCCCTGCGCGCAGCCGAGCTGGCACGTGCCGAAGGGGTGCGCGTGCACACCGTGGCGTTTGGCAGCGACGGTAGTGCGCGGTTCTTCGGCATTCCCGTGGCCGCCGACCGCGATCCGGTGGATGAGGCAACGCTGCGCAGGATCGCCGAGATGACCGGCGGCCGCTTCTTCCGTGCGCGTGACACCGACCAGCTGGCTGGCATCTATGCCGAACTGGACAGGCTGGAGCCAATCGCAGCGAAGGGACCGGCACTGCGTCCGCGCAACGAGCGCTATGCATGGCCACTGGCCGTCGCCTTGCTGCTGGGCGCATTGGCGTGGGCCTGGCCGGAACGTCGCCGATGAACGCCACTTTCCTGAAGATGCCCGACTGGAGCGCGTTCGACTGGAGTGCATTGCATTTCCTTCGGCCGGACGGCTTGTGGCTGCTGGCGGCACTGCCGTTGATCGTCGCGGTGGCCATCTACCGGCAACGGCGCAGCGACGCGTGGCGGCAGGCGGTCGACGCCCATCTGCTGTCGCAGCTCCTGGCGGGCGAGGGCAAGCGACGCACGCGCCTGCCATGGGCATTGCTGCTGGGCTGGACCCTGGCGGCACTGGCGATGGCTGGCCCCAGCTGGAGGCAGCAGGCGCAGCCGATCTATCAGGCCAGTGCGCCATTAGTGGTGGTGCTGGATCTCTCCAGCCGCATCACCGCGACCGACCTGCCACCCTCGCGCCTGCTGCAGGCGCGGGCAAAGATCGGTGCTCTGCTGCGCGCCCGTCAAGGCGGACAGGTGGGTCTGGTGGTGTATGCCGAAGATGCCTATACCGTGGCGCCGTTGACCGACGACGCTGCCAACGTGGCGCTGTACCTGGACGCGCTGTCGCCGGAGGTGATGCCGCGTGATGGACAGCGCGCCGACCGTGGCATCGACTGGGCGGTCAGGTTGCTGCGGCAGACCGGTGCCCTGCGCGGCCAGATCCTCCTGGTCAGCGACCAGGCTGACAGCGAAGCGGCGCTTGCCGCAACGCAGGCGCGTGGCCTCGGCCTGCAGGTGTCGGTGCTGGGCCTGGGCACACCATCCGGCGCCGCTTATCGCGATGGTCAAGGCCAGATCGCACAGGCCGCGCTGGATGAAACCAGCCTGCGCGCCGTCGCCACCGCAGGCGGCGGGCGTTACCAGCGCATCGCCAGCGATGATCGCGACCTGAAGGCATTGGACGTACTTGATGCCAGCGACGGCGCTGCGCTGCAGCGGCCCGGGCAGGCCCGGCAGTGGCAGGACGAAGGCTATTGGTTGTTGCCGCCGGTGATGCTGCTGGCACTGCTGGCGTTCCGTCGCCGCGCGGTGCTGGCGGCGGTGCTGGCCGTGGGTCTTCTGCCCTTGAGCGGGCAGTTGCAGGCACAGCCGCGCGCGCCCATGGCTGCGCCGACAGCGGGCACGATGTGGGAACGAGCCGACCAGCGTGAGCATGCACGCCTGGCCGAGGGTGTGCAGGCGTACCGTCAAGGTGATTTCGCCACTGCCCGCAAGCAGTTCGAAGGCATCGACAGCGATGCGGGCTGGTACAACCTCGGCAACGTGCTTGCCCGCCAGGGCGACTACGACGGTGCCATCGCCGCCTACGACAAGGCCTTGGCGCGCCACCCGCAGATGGCCGACGCCGTCGCCAACCGTGCGGTGGTCGACGCCGCGCGCAAGCGCAAGTCGTCGTCGAACAACAGCCAGGGGCAGGGCAAGGGGCAGCAGAAGCCGCAGCAGGGACAGCAGCAGAACCAGCAGGGCCAGCAAGGCCAGCAAGGCCAGCAAGGTCAGCAGAATCAGCAGCAAGGCCAGCAAGGTCAGCAGAATCAGCAGCAGGGCCAGCAAGGCCAACAAGGCCAGCAGGAACCGCAGGGCCAGCAGAACCCGGCATCTGCAGGTTCCGGCCAGCAGGGGGCGAAGCAGGAGCCGCAGGCAGCCGACGCGCAGGCCCAGGCGCAGGCCGATGCCCAGCAGCGTCAGCGCATGCAGCAGGCCCTGCAGCAGGCGCGCGCCGGCGAAGCCGGCAAGGCAGCAGTGCGCGGCGATGGCGGTACACCGCAACAGCGCGAGGAGCAGCAGGCCGTGGAGGCGTGGATGCGGCGTGTGCCGGATGATCCGGGGGCACTGCTGCGGGCCAAGTTCCAGTTGGAAAACGAACGTAGAAAGAGGGAAGGGCGATGACAGGCATGGCGAGCAGGCAATTCCGGTGGCCTCTGCCTGTGCTGGCGATGCTGGTGCTGTGGCTGCCGATGGTGGCCATGGCGCAGACGCGCGCCTGGCTGGAGCAGGACAGCATCGCCGCCGGTGATGCGGTCACCCTGCACATCGAGACCGACCAGGGCGCGCCAGACTATGCACCGTTGAATGCCGATTTCGTGCTCAGTGCGCAGAGCAGCAACCGCCAGGTGCAGTGGAGCAATGGCGGCGTCCAGCAGCGCAACCTCTATACGGTTGCGTTGACGCCGCGCCGCACCGGTACGCTGCAGGTGCCTTCATTACAGGTAGGCGCAGCACGCACGGTGCCCTTGGTGCTGCAGGTAAGTGATGCCGTGGTGGCCACCCCGCAGAGCAATGCCACCGCCTTCATCGAAACCGAGGTGGATGACCCGACGCCCTACGTGCAGCAGAGCGTGGGCGTGGTGGTCAGGCTGTACTTCGCCTCGCAGCTGGCGTCGGGCGAACTGGTGCTCGACACACCCAGTGGCGCTTCGCTGCAGCGGGTGGGGGAGGATCGCAGCGACGTGCGCCAGGTCAACGGCCGTCGCTACAACGTGGTCGAACGTCGCTTCCTGCTGATCCCCGAGCGCAGCGGGGCGTTGCGCCTGCCGGGCGCGCGCTTCACCGGCCGCAGTGCAGGTGGCTTCTTCGATGACTTCTTCGGGAGCGGTGGCGATGGCCGCATGAATGCCGTCGGTGCCGAACGCACGCTGCAGGTGCAGGCGCAACCGGCGCAGGCCGTGCAGCCGTGGCTGCCCCTGCACAGCCTGCAGTTGCGCTACACCGCCGCACCCAGCAGTGCGCGCACGGGCGAAGCGGCCACCGTGATGGTCGAAGCGATCGCCAACGGCGCTACCCGGGCCCAGTTCACCGATCTGCCCGTGCCCGACCTCGGCGACGCCGCACAGGTGTTCGCCGAACCTGCCCAGTACGAGGAGACCTTCAACGGCAGCACGCCACGCCTGAAGATCACCCGTCGCTACTCGATCGTGCCGCGGCAGGTTGGATCGCTGCGTGTGCCGGGGCCGCGCGTGGCCTGGTGGAACGTGGACAGTGGCAGTGCCCAGCAGGCCAGCCTGCCGGATCTGGAACTGGCCGTGGCCGCAGGCCGGGCCGGCGCGCCGGTGGCACAACCGATCGATACCGATGCCGCGCTGCCGGAAGACGCCGCACCCGCCGCTGCATCCTCTCTCGCACCCACCGCAGCAGGTCCCCGGCCGTGGCCGTGGATGGCCGCCGCCGCAGGCCTGGCGCTGCTATGGCTGTTGACCCTGGCATGGGGATGGCGACGTGGCCGCAGTGCCGTCGCCCACACCCGTCCGGTTTCCCGGCCAGGAGCCAGTGCCCCTGCAACGTCCTCGCGTGCCAGCGTGGCCGAGCTGCGCCGGGCGATCGATGGCGAGGGCTTTGACCAGGTAGAGGCGCTGCTGTGTTCGATGGCCGGCGTGGAACGCCTGGAACAGGTGATCGAGCGCCTGGCCGATCCGGCCCAGCGGCAGACCCTGCAGGCGTTGCAGCAGGCGCGCTGGGGTGGGATGGGGGATGTCAGCGCGTTGCGGGCCCGCCTGCGCGAAAGCTTCCGTGACGGACCGCACTGGTCGGCCGCTGGCGGCGCCGTCGACACTGGGCTGCCGCCGCTGTATCCGCCGCGGCAACCCTGAACCGGCGCGGCTTGCGCGCTTTGTTAGAGTAGATTCATTTTTCGAGGAATCCCGCGCATGACAGCAGCTGCTGCCGACAAGAAGAAGTTGCCCCTGCATTGGAAGATGGGCATCGGCTTTGCGATCGGCCTGGTCCTGGGACTGATCGTGCATGCCCTGGGCGGCAGCGTCGACGGCCTGCAGACCGGTGCCAAGTGGGTAATGGACTACGTCACCACCCCGGCGTCGGGCCTGTTCCTCAACCTGATCTTCATGCTGATCGTGCCGCTGATCTTCTCGGCGCTGATCATGGGTGTGTCGGAGATGGGCGACATCCGCGCCCTTGGCCGCATCGGCTGGAAGACGCTGGCCTACACCGTGCTGCTGTCCGGCATCGCGGTGGGTATCGGCCTGGTGCTGGTCAACCTGCTCAAGCCCGGTGCCGGCGTCGACCCGCAGGTGGCCGCGCTGATGCTGTCGGAGAATGCCGAGCGCAGCAAGGAAATCGTTGCTGGCATCCATGGCACGCCGAAGGGCATGGACATGCTGCTGTCGATCGTGCCGAGCAACGTGCTGCAGGCTGCCTCCGACAATGGCGCGATCCTGTCGCTGATGTTCTTCGCGCTGATGTTCGGCATCGGCATGGTGCTGACCGACGAGGCCAAGGTCGCCCCGCTGCGTCGCGCCATCGAAGGCGTGTTTGAGATCTCGATGACCCTGATCAACCTGGTCATCCGCCTGGCGCCGTATGCAGTGGCCTGCTTCATGTTCAACCTGGCCGCGCTGTTCGGTTTCGATCTGATCATCCGCCTGGGTGCCTACGTGGGCGTGGTGGTGCTGGCGTTGGGCCTGCACATGGTGGTGACCTACGGCACCGCGGTATGGCTGTCGGGCCGTTCACCGCTGGCGTTCTTCCGCCAGACCCAGGAGGCCACGGTGATGGCCTTCTCCACCGCCTCCAGCAACGCCACCCTGCCGACCGCGCTGCGCGTGGCCGACCAGATGGGCCTGCCGCAGCGCGTGTCGCGCTTCGTGCTGACCGTGGGCGCCACCGCCAACCAGAACGGCACCGCACTGTTCGAGGGCGTGACGGTGATCTTCCTGGCCCAGTTCTTCGGTGTCGACCTGAGCATCGGCCAGCAGGTCATGGTGATGGCGGTCTGCATCCTTGGTGGTATCGGTACGGCCGGTGTGCCGTCCGGCTCGCTGCCGGTGGTGGCGATGATCTGTGCGATGGTCGGCGTCAATCCGCTGGGCATCGGCCTGATCCTGGGCGTGAACCACTTCCTGGACATGGGCCGCACCGCGCTGAACGTGACCGGCGACCTGGCCCTGACCACGCTGGTGGCCAAGGGTGAAGCGCCGGACACTCCGGCCGAGGCCGCTGCCGCCGCGGCCCGTCTGGACAACTGACCCAGTCAATGCCTGATCGGGGTCGGATCCCTTTCCGCAGGAAGGGGCTCCGACCCCTCTTCCTATGCGGAATCCAGCGCAGATCACGACGTTGCCGGCCAACGGCCGGCACTAATGCCCTGGTCAACCTGACCCTGCCGGGCGTCTGTGGGACAATAGGCCGCCCGCAGTTCCGCGGCCGCCTCCCGATTCCGACAGAACCATGACGCAGCCTACCCGTCGCCAGTTGGCCAACGCCATCCGCTTCCTCGCCGCCGATGCGGTTGAAACCGCAAAGTCCGGCCACCCCGGCATGCCCATGGGCATGGCCGACATCGCCGAAGTCCTCTGGAACGACTACCACCGTCACAACCCGAACAACCCGCAGTGGTTCAACCGCGACCGCTTCGTGCTGTCCAACGGCCACGGCTCGATGCTGCAGTACGCGCTGCTGCACCTGAGCGGGTATGACCTGCCGATCGAGCAGCTGAAGGCATTCCGCCAGCTGGGCAGCCACACCGCTGGCCATCCGGAGCGTCACGAGACCCCGGGCGTGGAGACCACCACCGGTCCGCTGGGCCAGGGTTTCGCCAACGCCGTCGGTTTTGCCTTGGCCGAGAAGCTGCTGGCACAGCGCTTCAACCGCCCGGAGCTGGAAATCGTCGATCACCGCACCTGGGTGTTCATGGGCGATGGCTGCCTGATGGAAGGCATTTCCCACGAAGCCGCCTCGCTGGCCGGCACCTGGGGCCTGCACAAGCTGGTCTGCTTCTGGGATGACAACCACATCTCCATCGACGGCAACACCGAAGGCTGGTTCACCGACAACACCCCGGAGCGTTTCGAGGCCTATGGCTGGAACGTGGTCCGTGGCGTCGATGGCCACGATCCGGAGAGCATCAAGGCCGGTATCGAAGCGGCTCTGTCGCAGGACGGCAAGCCGACCCTGATCTGCTGCCGCACCACCATTGGTTTCGGCTCGCCGAACAAGTCCGGCAAGGAATCCAGCCACGGCGCACCGCTGGGCAAGGACGAACTGGAAGCCACCCGCAAGGCGCTGGACTGGAACTACGGTCCGTTCGAGATTCCCGAAGAAATCTACGCCGGCTGGCGTGCCGGCGGTACCGGCACCCTGCGCCAGGCCGAGTGGGAGCAGCAGTTCGACAAGTACGCTGCGCAGTACCCGGCCGAAGCTGCTGAACTGACCCGCCGCTCGCATGGCGATCTGCCGGCCGACTTCATCGCCAAGGCCGACGCCTACATCGCCCAGGTTGCCGCCGAAGGCCAGACCATTGCCTCGCGCAAGGCGTCGCAGCTGGCCATCGAGGCGTTCGCGCCGCTGCTGCCGGAAATCGTGGGCGGTTCGGCTGACCTGGCGCACTCGAACCTGACCCTGTGGAAGGGCAGCAAGTCCGTCGCCACCGACGATGCCAATGCCAACTACGTGTACTACGGTGTGCGCGAGTTCGGCATGACCGCGATCGCCAACGGCCTGGCCCTGCACGGTGGTTTCATCCCGTTCGACGCCACCTTCCTGGTGTTCAGCGATTACGCCCGCAATGCCGTGCGCATGAGCGCGCTGATCCCGGCCCACGCCATCCACGTCTACACCCACGACTCGATCGGCCTGGGCGAAGACGGCCCGACCCACCAGCCGGTGGAGCATCTGGCCTCGCTGCGCTACATCCCGAACAATGACGTGTGGCGCCCGTGCGATGCCGTCGAGTCGGCCGTGAGCTGGAAGGCTGCGATCACCCGTCAGGACGGCCCGAGCTGCCTGGTGTTCAGCCGCCAGAACCTGCCGCACCAGCCGCGCGACGCTGAGCAGATCGCACAGATCGAGCGCGGTGGTTACGTGCTGGCCGATGCTGCCGGCACTCCGGACGTGATCCTGATCGCCACCGGTTCGGAAGTCTCGCTGGCGACCGAAGCGAAGGCGCAGCTGGATGCGGCCGGCCTGAAGACCCGCGTGGTCTCGATGCCGTCCACCGATGTGTTCCTGCGCCAGGATGCGGCCTACCGCGAATCGGTGCTGCCGAACGCCGTGCGCAAGCGCGTGGCCATCGAAGCTGGCGTCACCGGCTTCTGGCGCCAGTTCGTCGGCCTGGATGGTGCAGTGATCGGTATCGACACCTTCGGTGCCTCGGCCCCGGCCGACAAGCTGTACCAGCACTTCGGCATCACCACCGCGCATGTGGTGGAAGCAGCCAAGGCGCTGTAAGTCCCGCTGCAATGGAAATAGGGAAAAGGCCGGCGAAAGCCGGCCTTTTCCTTGCCGGTCGATCCGTTTCGCCCGCCGTGCCCGTAGATCCACGCCACGCGTGGATGCGCGTTACATCGTGTCCCGCACGTCCATCAGCGCAAACCCCAGCAGATTCAATCCGCGCCACCGCGCCGGGTTGTGCGCATCGGCGTGATCCTTGGCCAGGCCGATTCCCCAGATAAAATCCACCGGACTTGCTTCCACCAGAACCTGGTCTGCCGTGGCGCGCAGAAAATCACCCAGCGCCGCATTCTGCGAGAACTTGGCCCGATTGCCTTCGACCACCAGGGCGTAGCGCGCCTGCGCCCAGAGAGCCTCGTCGAAGCCGTCGATCTTCCGGCCCAGCGCTTTCACCTTGTCAGGCGTGCGGCTGGCGAGAACCTGTTCGAGGATGTCGGTGGCACCAAACAGTCGCGCTTTGCCGGCCATCATGAAGTGCTCGGCAGTGGGGTAGTGCACGCCGTCGATGTTGAAACCTGCGTCGTACCACTGGCTGAAACACGACGCCGCCACGCCCATGCGCGGCGGCTGGTGGCCCCAGAAGCACAGATAACGCAGGTGCTCGCCATCGGCTTGGCGGCGTTGCAGGTCATGCAGGAAACGGGAATCGTCGTTCATCGGTACAGGATAGCGCGCCGCGCCAATGCGGTAGGTGCCAACCTTGGTTGGCACTGATCGTTGTCCGCCGGGCATGGCCCGGCGCTACCCTCCGCGCGATCACGCGGTGCGCGCCAGGGCCAGCCTCAACAAGCGTGCATTGAGCCGTTCGCCGAAGTCCTTGGGCGACTGCAGTTCCATCCGCTGCAGATACACCGCGTCACCATCACCTGCAGGCTGCCACAGCGCGTCCCACACGGTACGCAGCTTGCTGCCGCGCGTCTGTGTATTGGCCTTCAGCCAGCCCAGTGCCTTCACCAGTACCTGTTCGATCTCGGTGAAGTCGCTGCCCAACGGGTAATCGGGCAGGGTGCCATCGTTGCGGAACGGCACCAGCGCCGCCGCCAGCGCCTGGGGTGTGTTGCGCTGCTGCCGCTGCGCATCAGGTTGCGCCGTGGCGGCCAGCTTGCGTGCCGAAAAGGCCTGCTGCAGCAGGGCGCCCTGGAACGGTGCTTCGGTGATGGCCGTCATCGCGTGCACGCAGTCGTCGTCGGTCAGGCCACGCACGTCGGCGATGCCGTACTCGTTGAGATAGACGTCACGCAGGTGGCGCGGAATGGTCGTGTGCCCGTAGTTCCAGCGCACATTGGATTCGCGCTGGCCGCGGTCATCACGGGCAGCGCGGAACATCAGCACACTGCGCGCTTCCGGCAGGGCGTGCGCCATCGCCACGAAGTTGTACTGGCCACCCACGCCGGAAACCACACGGCCATCCTCCAGCGCGTCGGATACCGCCGCGCCAAGCGCGGTGGCCATCATGCAGGAATTGAAGAAGCGGGCGTGACGGCGCTGCAGGCGCTCCAGCGTTTCGTTGCCACCGTACAGCTGGTTGATCTCGCTGATGCGGCGCATGCCGATCGCCCGGCATTCGTCCTCGGGCAGGGTGCGCAGCCATTCGTAGAATTCGGATGAGCCCAGGTAGAACGCGCCGTGCAGGTATTCGCCCTCGGCCTCCAGCGTGGCATGGTCGATGGACAGCGTGCTGCCGTTCTCGATGCGCTGCATCAGTGCCAGATCGTCATGCACCTTGCGCTTGATCACACCGGTCTGCACCAGCCGGCGGAAGCCCTCGTTGAGCATTTCGCTGCAGCCGTACAGGCCGATCTCGAACGGGTCCAGTCCGCCGATCTCCTGTACCAGCGGATGGCTGGCCAGTTGCGGATCCAGCGCGTTCAACACGCGGCGGTAGCGTGCGTTGTCGGTGTGGCGCAGTACCAATGCGTGGCTGAGTGCATCGGCCAGGGTGCCGATGCCGATCTGCAGGGTGCCACCGTCGCGCACCAGGGTGCTGGCATACAGGCCGATGGCGTAGTCGGCGTCGGCCACCGGTTGCCGTGGCAGGCCGAACAACGCCGGATACGGCGCTGGCGGGGTGATGACCAGATCGAAGAAGGACACGTCGACCGTGGCCGTGCCGCCCAGATAGGGCAGCTGCGGATCGATCTCGGCGACCAGCAGCGGGCGTGGCAGGCCGCGTGCGGTCATCGCGTCCAGCGTGTCCTGGGTGATGTCGTTGTTGCAGGACAGCGAAAGGCGTCGGTCGTCCGGGCGCATCGCCACTTTCTGCACGATCACCTGCGGCGCGCGCTGCGCTACCGCGTCGGCAGCGTGGGTGTAGTTGAGGCTGGTGTAGCTGGATTGCGCCTGTCGCGAACCGAGCAGGGCACCGGACTGCATGTAGAACTCTTCCACCTGCACGTGTGCCGGCAGCGCGTCGCGGGCGATTGCATCGGCGTAGGCCAGGCGCGGGAAGTCTTCACCGAAATGGCGGGCCGCGAACGGCGCCAGGAAACGCGCTTCCAGGCCGTTGCCCTTTGCCTGCGGCGGGTTCAGTGACAGCGCGGTATACAGCTGCAGCGGCCGCGACGGGTCCTGTTCGACGCGCGCATACAGGGCGTTGAGCAGGCGGTGTGGTTTACCCAGCGCCAGCGGCGCACCGATCCGCAGCGGCCCATCCACGCGCGCAAACAGCCAGTCAACGGCGGCGTCGAGGTCGGTGAGGTGTTCGGTCATCCGGGGCGGTCCTGCTTGGGGGAGTGCTGGCATTACAGCATGTCGGGCTTGAACCGCCGTCGACGCGAGACTTCGGCGCCGGACACCATGAATTGCCCATCACCCCGGTAATGCACCGTGCGCGGCAGCTTTGGGCGAGGCGCAACATGGGCGCGCACGATTTCCCAGATGAACAGGTTGCTCGATTCGACCTGGCTGTCGTCATGCAGGCGGCACTCGAAGCTGGAATGGCACTGGCCCACCAGCGGTGCCCCCACCTCCCGCGCAGGCATCGCATCCAGGCCGAACCGTTCGAACTTGTCCACGTCACGGCCGCTGCAGTTGCCGATATCGACCACCGTGTCCAGCAGCTCCACGCCCGGGATGTTGATCACGCATTCGCCGCTGCTGCGGGCCAGGCTGAAGCTATGGTTCTGGTTCCACAGGTAGGTGGCCACCAGCGAGGGCGAGAAGCCCATCACCATGTGCCAGCCCATCGTCATCAGGTTGCGCTGGCCTTGCCAGGCGGTGCTGACCAGCACGATGGGGCCGGGCTCGAGGAAACGCCGAGCCTGCTCGACCGGGAAGTCACGTTTGCGCAAGGGCTTCATGCCGGTACCTGCGGTGGAGGCCCCCCATGCTGGCGCAGGCGTGATGAATTACCGGTCGAGGGGTTGACAGTCGATTCGATTACGCGCGTAATCGAATCGTCGATTGCGGATGTAAACCATGACCCCGATCAGCGAAGCCGAAGCCGTTGTGATGGAGGTGCTGTGGCAGCAGGCACCGCGCAGCGCCGACGAGGTGGTGGCCGCACTGGCGCACCGCGACTGGGCTGAGCCGACCATCAAGACCCTGCTCAACCGCCTGCTGACCAAGGGCGCGATCGCCGCCGAGCGCGATGGCCGACGCTATCTGTACCGGCCGCTGCTGCAGCGCCAGGCCTGGGTGGAGGCGCAGAGCCAGGACTTCATCGGCCGTGTCTTCGAAGGCCGGGTGGCACCGCTGGTCGCGCATTTCAGCGAACGCGGCCAGCTCAGCGCGCAGGACATCGCCGAACTGAAGAAGCTGATCCAGGAGCTGGACCATGAATGAGCTGCTCGACGGACTGTGGCAGGCCAGCTTGTGGTTGGCGGTGGGCGTGGTCCTGCTGGCGGTGACGCGGCCGTTGCTGGTGCGATTGGGCGGCGCCGGGCTGGCTTACCGCAGCTGGTGGCTGCTGCCCCTGCTGTTGGCCACGCTGTTGATTCCCCTGCCAAAGGTCGCGCTGTTGCAGCATGTGCCGACCTTGCCGCTGAAGGTCGTGCCGGAAGCCGTGGACAGCCTGCCAACGGCGTCGCTGCAATGGCCCTTGCTGCTGTTGTTGGTGTGGGCGCTGGGCGCGAGCCTCTGTCTGTTGCGCGACCTGCGCGCACAGCGCCGCTTCGAACGCGGCATGGGCGGCCTGCAGGCACGCGCCGATGGCAGCTGGCAGGCCAGTGGCGATCCCGGGCTGCCGGCGCTGGTGGGCCTGTGGCGGCCGCGCATCGTGGTCGGCCCCGATTTCGACCAGCAGTTCACTGCACAGGAGCAGGCACTGATCCTGCAGCACGAGCACAGCCATCGTCGCAATGGCGATCACTGGGCCAACGGCGTACTGCTGCTGATGCGCGCGGTGTTCTGGTTCCATCCGCTGCTGCCATGGGCCGCACGCCGTTTCCTGCGTGACCAGGAACTGGCCTGCGACGCCCGCACCATTGCCCCGCAGCCTGCGCTGCGCGGCCTCTACGCCAGCACGCTGCTGAAGGCGCAGCTGGTCCATCCGGTTGCGCCGGCGGTATGCCACTGGCGCAGCCAGCCTGTGTTGAAGGAGCGTATCGCCATGTTGAAGCTGTCCAAGCGGAAGGCATTGCCGTGGGTGTCGGGGCAGGTGCTGGTGGTCGGGTTGTGCCTGGGGATGGGGGCGGTGGCGTGGGCCAGCCAGGGTGGAGCAATGGCGGCCGGCCCAACCGTGGCCGTCATGGATCGCGAGATCCGGGTCGACAAGATGCCACCACCGAGCTACCCGAAGAGCGCGTTCGAGCAGAGCCAGACAGGCGTGGTGGTGCTCCGCGTCGACGTTGATGCGCAGGGTGCTGTCAGCGATGTGCGTGTAGTGAGTGCCACCAATCCGGGCGTGTTCGAAGCGGTATCGATTGCAGCAGCGCGAAGCTGGACCTATCGCCCGGCGCTGAAGAACGGCAAGCCGGTGGCGGGCGCAGTACGCATTCCGATCACCTTCGCCATGGATGAGAGCGACGACGTGACGGAGACCGCAAGGTGATGCGCATCGCGCTGCTGTTGGCAGTGGGGATGCTGGCAGGCTGCGCCACCCAGGAACGGTTGACCACCGTCGATACCCGCAATGAGAGTGTCGGCCATCAGCGCCTGCATGCGGAAGGGAAAGGCGGCAGCGGTCAGGTGCAGGCGTACACGCTGGGAGCGACCGAAGGCTATCGGATGCCGCAGCTGTATGCGGCGCCGGATCCGCAGATCGGTGATCGTGACCCGCGCACCGAGCTGGCGCCGACCACGATCTGCCTGCAGGTGGTGATCGATGCCGAGGGCGCTGTCGAGCGAAGCCTGGCGCTGGTCGACCGCAGCGAATGCGCGGCAGGCGCGGCGAGCGAGAATGCGCCGCTGTTGCAGGCTGCGCAGGAGGCGGTGGCGATGTGGAAGTATTCGCCCGCCGCGGTATGCCACTTCGCCCCCGGCAAGGTGCCGAGCGACCGTGGCGACTGCCAAGGCGCCGAGCGCGTCGAACCGGTGCCGGTGAGCCTGCTGTATGCCTTCACCTTCGAGATCGTGAAGGGCCAGCATGTGGTGCGCACGCAGGGCAAATGACGCGGTGTCATTGCTGGCGCGATGAGGCGACCGTGCGGGCCCTACGCGCCGCCCTGGATGTTGGCCTTCACCGCTGGCTGCATCAGCTGCGGTTCTGCCAGAGTCGCATCACGCGCCTGGCGCACGCTGACGAACTCCCCCTCGGCCACGCCTTCATGCACGTGGATGTTGTGCGCGCGCTGTTCACCAATGGTGGTTTCGTTGGCGAAATCGCGTCCGCCCGGGCCGTAGTCGTGGCAGACGAATACGCGGGTGGCATCGGGCAGGGCCAGCAGGCGCTGGATCGAGCGGTACAGCTGCGCAGCATCGCCGCCGGGGAAATCGCAGCGTGCGGTGCCGCCATCGGGCATGAACAACGAATCGCCGGTGAACAGCGCATCGTCGATCAGATAGGCGATGCTGTCGCTGGTGTGGCCGGGTACGGCGATGATGCGCCCCTGCAGTTCACCCAGTGCGAAGGTCTCGCCATCAGCGAACAGGTGATCGAAGACGGCATGTTCCTCGGGCAGCTGCAGGCCATAGCGCGGTGCAAACGTGGCCTGCACCGCACGGATGCCTTCGCCGATGGCCAGCGTCGCATGCGGGAACCGTTGCTTGAGCCGACGTCCTGCCGACACGTGGTCGGCATGGGCGTGGGTTTCCAGCAGCCAGCGCACGTGCAGCTGCTGTTGCGCGATGGCATCGAGCATCGCGCGCACCGGCGATTCGCTGCTGGCGTCGGTATCCGGGTCGTAATCCAGTACCGGGTCGATCAGCGCGGCCTCGCTGCTGGCCGGGTCGCTGACCAGGTAGCTGAAGGTGTTGCTGTCACGGTGGAAGAACGATTGCACCTGGACCGACATCGGGCACTCCTCAGCGTGTGGCGAGCACGCGGTTCAGCAACTGCGCCAGGTTTTCACCGGCCAGTCGCAGCTGCGCTTCGGCCACCGGCCGGTAGCGCGTGGTGTAGTCGTCGCCGATCTTACGCGAGGCAGGGTAAACGCCAGGTTGCACCGAAATGCGGCAGCTGGCTTCAGCCCAGCTGACCGGATCGCGCTGCGGGTTGGACTGGCGTGCCAGCTTCGGCGCCGGCAGTGCGCGCAGCACCGGCAGGTAACCGGCATCGTCGACCTTGCGGGTATTGAGCATGCCGCTGTCCCACAGCGAGTGCAGGTTGGTACCGCGGTTGCCGAACTGCAGCTGGAAATCGTTGCCGCCCTTGTCGTGGCCGTAGCCGGCGTGCATCGGCTGGTGGATGTCACCGACCAGATGCACGACGAATTTCAGCGCCTGCAGGCGCTCGCCATCGGTCAGGCTGCGGTCGCCGAGGATCGCGCTCTGCGCCTTCAGCGCTTCGACGATGCAGTTGCCGCTCTTGCAGTGCTTCGGCGCCTCGTAGTGGCAGCCATCTTCGGCGATGTTGACGTAGTGCCAACCGGCCGAGCGACGGCCCAGGCCCGGGTCCTTGGCGCGCAGCTGGTCGGCCCAGGGCGCGATGCTGGCAAGGGTGGCGCCGGGTTCGGTGGCCAGCAGGCGGTCGACTTCAGCGCGCGTGGTCGGGTTGAGGCGGCTGTCGGCGACTTCGGCGACCAGGCGGTGGCCTTGCGCGCCCCAGGCATGGGCGGGTGCGGACAGGGTCAGCAGGGCCGGCGCGAGGGCGGCGGCGAGGAACAGGGAGTGCAGTGCTTTCATCCGCTCATTCTAGCCAGCGGGGGAGATGGGTGGTTGATGGAAAGCGGCGCGTTCCTGTTCGCTGGGCGGGTGGCTGCAGGGGCAGGCGCTGCGGGACACGCCGCAAGTACGTCCCTGTAGGCTCGGCCGCGGCTTGCTCGTGTGCGCTGTCCTGCGCACACGGCAAGACCGGGGTTGGACATCCTGTCCAACCCGCCCGAGGCATGCCTTGGGCCCATGCCGCGGACGGTCCCGCAGCGCCTGCCCCTGCAGCCACCATCCAACATGGCCGCGGTGGCGGATGCAAACGTCAGAAGCAGAATCAGAGTCAAATGCAGGATCTCATCCTGCAGCCCGCAATCGCATGCAGCCGATGGCAAGTGCGCAATGCGGTTGCCCGCTTCTGCTTGCGCTTGCGCGCGCGTGGAAAATGGAAGGGCGAGGCAGGGGAAGGGGACGGGACCGTTGGCGCCATGGATGGCGCCATCGAGCCCCCATGGATGGGTTTACGGCGTGTCCCGGCCCCTTCCCCTGCCTCGACCCACACCGGGACCTGGGCCCGTCGCGCCCAACAAAAAAGCCCCGGCACACACATACCGGTGCAACATGCTGCGAGGGTTTTGCCTGTAGCGGGGGAGCGGGGGCGCAGCCCCCGCCATCAACCCCTTAGAACTTGAAGACGTAGGACGCGCCGTAGACCAGCGGATCGATGTTGACCGTGCCGATCTTCTCGCCGTCCAGCTTCACCTTGCTGTCGATGTCGATCCAGCGCATGTCCACGCGCAGGGCGCCCTTCTCGCCAATCGCAAAGTCGATGCCCGCATGCGCGGCCAGGCCCCACGAATCCTGCAGCTTCAGCTTGCTGCCTGCCAGTGCACCGGTGGTGTCTTCGCTGAAGAAGGTCGTGTAGTTCAGGCCGGCGCCCAAGAACGGCGACACCTTGCCCTTGCTGTTGAAGTGGTACTGCAGGGTGACCACCGGCGGCAGCTGCTTGGTGCTGCCCACGCGGCCCAGGCCGTTGATGTTGATGTCGTGCTTGAACGGCAGCGCCGCCAGTACTTCGATGCCCAGGTTGTCGGCGATGAAGTATTCACCGGTGATGGTCGGCTTGACGTCGTTGTCGACGTCGACCTTCAGGGTGCCGCCGGCCAGCCAGCCGTTGTTCGACTTCGGGGCGACCTGGTGCACGCCAGCGGAAAGGGTCCAGTCGCCCTTGGACTGGGCCATGGCCGGGGCAGCGGCCAACGACAGGGCGGCGGCCAGGCTGGCCACGATCAGGGGGGAGGTCTTGCGCATGGGGGTGATCTCGTTGCTGGGTGGATGTGGCCAGTCTCGGCCTCACGCCGCGCTAACGCTTTGATCCGGATCAAATCCTGTCCGGCCCCCGTCCCGGCGGCGGGCTTGGCCGGCGGTGGTCAAGGCCGGCCTGCTAGACTTGTGGGCCCTATCCACCCCGCCGCACCTGTCGCGGCTGCAGGAGCTTGAGAACATGGCAATCAAGGTTGGTATCAACGGTTTCGGTCGCATCGGGCGTAACGTCCTGCGCTCGGCGGTGCTGAACTTCGGCGACGACATCGAAATCGTGGCCATCAACGATCTGCTGGAGCCGGATTACCTGGCCTACATGCTCAAGTACGACTCCGTGCACGGCCGTTTCAAGGCCGACGTAGCCGTCGATGGCAAGGATCTGCTGGTCAACGGCAAGAAGATCCGCCTGACCCAGGAACGCGATCCGTCCAACCTGAAGTGGGACGAAGTCGGCGTTGACGTCGTGCTCGAAGCCACCGGCCTGTTCCTGGACAAGGTCAGTGCGCAGAAGCACATCGATGCCGGCGCCAAGAAGGTCATCCTGTCGGCACCGTCGAAGGACGACACGCCGATGTTCGTGTTCGGCGTGAACGACAAGACCTACGCTGGCCAGGCGATCATCTCCAACGCCTCGTGCACCACCAACTGCCTGGCGCCGCTGGCCAAGGTCATCAATGACAAGTGGGGCATCAAGCGCGGCCTGATGACCACCGTGCATGCGGCCACCGCCACGCAGAAGACCGTCGATGGCCCGTCCAACAAGGACTGGCGCGGCGGCCGCGGCATCCTGGAGAACATCATTCCGTCCTCCACCGGTGCCGCCAAGGCCGTCGGCGTGGTCATCCCGGAACTGAACAAGAAGCTGACCGGCATGAGCTTCCGCGTCCCGACCTCGGACGTGTCGGTGGTCGACCTGACCGTCGAGCTGGAAAAGGAAGCCACCTACGCCGAGATCTGCGCCGAAGTGAAGGCACAGAGCGAAGGCGCGCTGAAGGGCATCCTGGGCTACACCGAAGACAAGGTGGTGGCCACCGACTTCCGCGGTGAAACCCACACCTCGGTGTTCGACGCAGACGCCGGCATCGCGCTGGACGGCACCTTCGTCAAGCTCGTGTCGTGGTACGACAACGAGTGGGGCTATTCCAACAAGTGCCTGGAAATGGCCAAGGTCGTCGCAGCCAAGTAAGGCCCGCGAAGATCGTTGCGCGAACCCCGGCCTGGCCGGGGTTCGTCGTTTATAGGGCCCGGCCTGACGTAGCATGGGCCCGTCGACCGCCGCCATCGTGGCGCGGGATCGCATTGGAAGGCGAGGAATGGAAGCACTCTTGGTCCTGGCAGTACTGGTCCTGCTGGCGATACCGCTGCTGCTGGTGGTGGCGCTGGTGATGATTGCCGGCCTGCGCCGGCGGGTCGCCGCGCTGGAGGCCGCACAGAGCGTGCAGGCCGCGCCCAACCCGGCAGGGACCGTAGACCGTGCGCCCTCGGCCGTGGCCGAGCCGCCGCGCGCGCCTGCGGCAACACGTGAACCCAGCAGCGAGCCCTCGTTCCTGCGGCCCACGGCGGCCACGGCCCCGCCGCCGGTTGCCGCCCGCGAGGACCTGCCGCCACCGGTCCAACCCGCGCGTCCGTCGCCGCCACCGCCGTTGCCACCTGAGCCCACATTGCCGCCCTTGCCAGCGGAACCGGCCCTGCCGAACCTGGTCGAGCGCGCGATCGGTGCGGTCAAACACTGGTTCACCCAGGGCAATGTGCCGGTGAAGATCGGCATGCTGGTGCTGTTGGCCGGCGTTGCT
Source organism: Stenotrophomonas sp. RIT309 (assembly GCF_000632045.1). Classification (NCBI taxonomy): domain Bacteria; kingdom Pseudomonadati; phylum Pseudomonadota; class Gammaproteobacteria; order Lysobacterales; family Lysobacteraceae; genus Stenotrophomonas; species Stenotrophomonas sp. RIT309. The sequence goes on along the minus strand of NZ_JFYS01000029.1, from coordinate 3,636 downwards.
GCGCTGCTCAAGTACGTCAGCGACCAGGGCTGGCTGGTGGTGCCGGTCGAGCTGCGGCTGGCGGGCATCACCGTCGGTGCGCTGGGCCTGCTGGCCTTCGGCTGGCACCAGCGCGAACGCCGGCGGATGTTCGCGCTGGCCCTGCAGGGGGGCGCCATCGGCGTACTGCTGCTGACCATCTTCGCTGCCTTCAAGCGTTTCGATCTGCTCGCGCCCGGCTTCGCCTTTGCCAGCTCGATCGCGCTGGTGGCGGGGCTGTGCGTGCTGGCGGTCGTGCAGAACTCGCGCACGTTGGCAGTGCTGGGCATCCTGGCCGGCTTCATGGCGCCGCTGTGGCTGTCCACCGGCAGTGGCAACCACGTCGGGCTGTTCAGCTACTACGCCGTGCTCAACGCGGGCATTTTCGCCATTGCCTGGTACCGCCCGTGGCGTGTGCTGAACCTGCTGGGTTTCGCGTTCACCTTCGGCATCGGCACCTTCTGGGGCGTGTTGCAGTACGACGCGGCCAAGTTCGCCAGTACCGAACCGTTCCTGCTGCTGTTCTTCGCCTTCTATCTGCTGATTCCGTTGTTGTATGCGCGCCGGCAGCCGGCCGGGCGTCGCGATCTGGTCGACGGCAGCCTGGTGTTCGGCACGCCGCTGATCGCCTTCTCGTTGCAGGCCGGCATGCTGCACGAACAACCGATGACGCTGGCCCTGTGCGCGCTGGGCCTGGCAGCGATCTATGCGCTGCTGGCACGGGCCCTGATCGCGCGCGCGTCGTACACGGTGCTGGCGCAGTCGCATGCGGTACTGGCGGTGGGCTTTGCGACGCTGGCGGTGCCGCTGGCATTGTCGGCGCGGGCCACCGGTGCGGTGTTCGCGCTGGAAGGTGCCGGCCTGGCGTGGCTGGGGTTGCGCCAGAAGCGCTGGTTGCCGCAGGTGACCGGTGCGCTGCTGCAGCTCGCCGCCGCATTCGCGTTCGTGGTGGGGGCCGACCATTGGCACCAGGACCAGCGTTTCCTGCTCAACCCGACCGCGATCGGCGCACTGCTGCTGGCCGTGGCGGGTTTCGCGGCGGCGTGGAGCTATCAGCGCAGGCAGCGCCATGACATCGCCCTGGCGTACTACCTGTGGGGCCTGCTGTGGTGGTTGGGCGGTCTGGTGCATGAAATCGGCCGCTTCTTCCAGCATTCGGCGCAGGCCGACGCGGTGTTGGTGCTGGCCGCCGTCACCGCCTGGCTGACCTCGGAGGTGCAACGCCGCATGCCGGCACGTGCGCTGGGCGTGACCGCGTTGGCGATGCTGGCCGCCGGCTTCCCGTTGGCCCTGCTGCAGAGCGATGCCCACCAGCAGCCGTTTGCCGGCTATGGCGCATTGGCGTGGGCGGTGTTCGCCGTGCTCGGCGTGCGCAGCCTGCTGTGCCTGCGCCAGGGCAGCGGCGGCGTGGCCCGTATCGCGCAGTTCCTGTGGTGGCTGCTGTGGCCGTCGCTGCTTTCGCTGCTGGCCCTGTGGGGTGGCGGCGACGCGCGCCTGGCGCAGGGTTGGACGGCATTGCTGGTCACGTTGCCGTGGCTGCTGCTGGCGGCGCTGTCGCTGTGGCGCTGGAACGTGCTGCGCTGGCCGCTGGGTGCTGCGTTTGACCCGGTGCGCCTGCCGCTGCAGTGTGTGATTTTCGCGCTGCTGGCGCTGGCCTGGTTGTTCGGCCTGACCCTGGCGGGCGACGCCACGCCGTTGCCGTGGTTGCCGCTGCTCAATCCTGCCGAACTGGCACAGTGGGTCAGCCTGCTGCTGATCGCGCGCTGGCTGTATGACCCGCAGGGACCAGCGCAGCTGCAGCGGTTGCGTGTGCCGGTGCTGGCCGTGGCCGGTTTCATCGCGTTGACCAGCACCGTGCTGCATGGCGTGCATCATTGGGGCGGTGTGGTCTGGGATCCGACGATGGCCCGCTTCAGCCTGGCCCAGACCAGCCTGACCGTGTTGTGGAGCGTACTCGGCGTGATCGCCTGGGTGTGGGGCTCGCGTCGCGGCCAGCGTGTGCTGTGGATGGTTGGTGCCGTGTTGATGGCCGTGGTGCTGGCCAAGCTGGTGCTGATCGACCGCCAGCATCTGGGCAACCTGCTGGGAATCGCATCGTTCATCGCCTACGGCCTGCTGTGCACCGTGGTGGGCTACCTGGCGCCCGCGCCGCCGAGCGCGCCGCCAACCGTGGAGGAAAACCAATGAGGAAGTGGAGCCGAGCGTTGCTGCCGGTCTTGTTCGGCGTGGCCGGTGCGGTTGCCGCGCAGGCCACGGACTACCGCGCGCAGTACGCCGAACAGTGGCCGCTGAGCCTGTCCAGCGCGCAGTCCGGTGCCTATCGTGTGGTGCTGGAGCCGGCGATCTACCGCCGCGCAGGCGCCGCTGATCTGGGCGATCTGCAGGTGTTCAACGCTGCCGGCCAGGCATTGCCATCGGCGCTGCTGGCGCCGGACCAGCCGTTGGCGCAGCCGCCGGTGCAGCGCGAACTGCCGTGGTTCGCGCTGCCACCACTGGCCGAGGCCCAGCGCAACGACCTGCAGCTGCTGACCGAGCGCGATACCGACGGCCGTGTGCGCCGGGTCGAGGCCAGGCTTGGTGGTGGTGCGGTGGCGAACGGGCAGGGCGGCTGGCTGATCGATGCCAGCGTGCTCGGCCAGCAGCCGCTGGCAGCGCTGGTGCTGGACTGGGCCGAAAGTGGCCAGCCGCTGCAGGCGCAGGTACAGCTTGACGCCAGCGATGATCTGCAGCGCTGGCAGTCGATCGCCCGTGATGTCCCCCTGGTGGACCTGCAGCGTGCGGGCAAGCGCCTGCTGCAGCGACGCCTGCAGGTCGACAGCAATGTGCGCTACCTGCGAATCCTGCCGCAGGGCGAGGCGCGCCTGCCAGAGCTGCGCAGTGTATTGGCCGAACTGCCGCCGGCACCGGCAACGGTGCCCTGGGAGTGGCTGTCGCTGACACCGACCGCGCAGGGCAAGGGGGAATTCACCTTTGAACTGGATGGTCGATTCCCGGTGACCCGCGCCGACGTGGCCAGCACCGACAACAGCCTGGTGCAGTGGACCCTGTTCAGCCGCGACGACGAAAGCGCCGAATGGCAGCGCCGCAGCGCGCCCTGGATCGCCTATCAGCTGCAGCAGGGGGCACCGGGCCAGCGCCAGCAATCGGCGGCACAGCCGTTGGGCGGCATGTACCGCGACCGTTACTGGAAGCTGGTCGCGAGCCCGGTGGAGACCACCAGCGCCCCGACCCTGCGCCTGGGCTATCAACCGGAGGTGATGGTGTTCCTCAGCCAGGGCGCAGCGCCCTACGCGCTGGCCGTGGGCAGTACGACCGCGCGCCGCGCGGAGGCGCCGATCACGGTGCTGATCGAGGAACTGCGGCAGCGCAATGATCCGTCGTGGCAGCCGACGCTGGCACGCTTGGAGGGCAGTCCGGAGACGCTCGCCGGTGACGCAGCGCTGAAGCCGCAGCACGACTGGAAGGCGTGGTTGCTGTGGGCGTTGCTGGGGCTGGGCGTGCTGGTTGTGGGTGGACTGGCGTTGAGCCTGCTGAAGCAGAAGCCGTCGCCTTCGGCGTAGTTTGCAGCGAACGGCGCAGCCCCTCGTGGGTGGCCGGTTTGTGAATCATGGGTTGGGC
>NZ_JFYS01000028.1:0-26626 GCF_000632045.1 Stenotrophomonas sp. RIT309 | reverse complement strand
CCGTGAATCCATCCCTGGAGGCTTGGCCGCGGCATCCATGCCGCGGACACCCCCGCAACCGGACCCACCCCGCCTTCGACAGTTCCCCGGTGGCCAGTAGATCCACGCCATGCGTGGATGAATCTTCATCGAAATCGAATATTTCGACATTGAGACGAGGAGCATCCACGCATGGCGTGGATCTACCGGTCACGACGTCGCGTCTGGGGCAGAGCCCCCTGAGTCAGGGGGCGGCCGCAAAGCGGCGGGGGTCTGGAAGCTGGTAAGCGGGGCCCACGGTTCGCGCAGCGAAGCGTGGGAGCGACAGCACGCATGCGATGGCGTGTTGCCCGGGCGCAGCCCTGCCCTCCCCCCCTTACTTCTTTGCGCGCGGCTGGTTCAGCGGTTCCATCGCGCGGAAGCGCTGGCTGTACTCGTCGGTCAGGGTGCGGGCTTCCTGGCCGTTGCGGACGATGGTCGGGGTCAGCAGCACGATCACTTCCGAACGACGGCTGGTGCGGCTCTTCTGGCCGAACAGCGCGCCCAGTACCGGAATCCGGCTCAGGCCGGGAATGCCGCTGCTGCCATCGGTGGCCGAATCGGTGATCAGGCCGGCCAGCATGATGGTGTCCCCGCTCTGCACCGCCGCCTCGGTGGCCAGCTTCTTGGTGGAGATGCGCGGATTGCAGTTGCGCTCCTGCGGATTGCAGTTCTCCGGCACGTCCGATGCGCTGCTGATCTCCTGCACGATATCCAGGAACACCGTACCGTCACGGGTTACGCGCGGGCGCACCTTGAGGATCACGCCGGTGTCGATGTACTGCACCGAGCTGTAGCTGCTGGTGCCGATGCCGGTGTTGACCGTGGTGGTGTTGATCGGCACCTTGTCGCCTACGTTGAGGGTGGCTTCGGCGTTGTTGCGCACGAACACCGAGGGCGTCTGCAGCAGGCGCACGTCGGTGACCTTGTCCAGCGCACTGACCACGGCCGCACCGTTGTGCCCGGTGAACGCCCAGCCGGCGCCATCGGTACCGGTCACCGCACCGGCGAAGGTGTTCCAGGAGCCGCCGGCCGCTGCTGGCAGGGTCAACCCGGACAGCGCGCCGGTCAGCGCGCGCCCCGCCACGGCATTGTCGAAGAACCAGTTGACGCCGTACTTCAGGTCTCCGGTCAGCCCGACTTCGGCCACCTGCGCTTCGATGTGTACCTGCAGCGGCATCACGTCCAGCTTTTCGATCACCTCGCGGATCGAGCGCCAGGCCTGCGGCGTCGAACGCACCAGCAGCGTGTTGGTTTCCTCCACCGCCGACACGCCGACACGATCACCCTCCACTTCCAGGCTGATGCTGACGTTGCCCGACTGGCGCTGCGGCAGGTTCAGGCTGCCGGCGCTGCTGCCACTACCGCTGCTGCTGCCGCCACCGACCTGGTTGTTGAAACTGCTGCTGTTGCCCGCGTCCATACCGCGGTCGCCCTCGCTGCCCAGCTGCGAGGGAATGGCACCCGGCGCCAGCGATGCCGAGCCGGAGCCGCCGCGGTTGCCGCTGCTGGCAAAGGCTTCGCTGAGGCGTTCGGCCAGGTCGCGTGCCTTGATGTATCGCAGTTCATGCGAGAACAGGCGCGCGCTGCCGCCGGCGGTATCGATGCGGTCCAGCCACTGCTGGATCTGGTCCAGGTAGCGCACCTGCGGGGTGATCACCAGCACTGCATTGGCGTTTTCCAGCGGCAGGAAACGGAACATGCCGGCGCTGGGCGTCTTGCTCTCTTCGCCGAAGACCTTCTCCAGATCCGCCGCGACCTGCTCGGCCTTGCCGGACTGGATCGGGAATACACCCACCGACATGCCCGAAAGCCAGTCGACGTCGAAGATCTCGACGGTATGCAGGTAGTTCTCCAGTTCCGCACGCGTACCGCCGAGGGTGATCACGTTGCGCCCGCTGTCGACGTTGACGATGGCATTGGGCCGCGCATAGGGCTCCAGCACCTTCTTCATCTCGGTGGCGGAAATGAACTGCAGCGGCACCACGCGCACTTCAAAACCGCGTGCGCTGGAGGCCGGCGCGGTGCTCGGCGCCACGGTGCCGGCCAGTGCCTGGTCGGCGGCGACGATGTTGTAGCGGCCACCGCTGTAGACCATGCGGGCGTTGTTCCAGCCCAGCACCATCTCCAGCAGGTTCAGTGCCTGTGCCGGCGATACCGGCTTGGGCGTGGCCAGCGTCACCGTGCCCTGCACCCCCGGGGCGATCACGTAGTTCTGGCCGAGCATGTCCCCGAGGATGGCCTTGACCACCGCGTGCACCGACTCGCCTTCAAAGTTGAAGGTCGCCTCACCGGAGCTGGCCGCATGCAGCGCGGGCGACGGCTTGCGCGCGGCTTCGCGGTTGATCATGGTGCCGGTGCCACGGCGGATCACCGCCTGCGGCGCCCCCTGGGCTTGATCGGCCGCTTCGGTCTGCGCATCGACGGCAGCCTGGCCGGCACTGGCCGAGGGCTGCAGGTTGCCGTTGCGTTGCACATGCGGGGCCGACACGGTGCTGCAGCCGACCAGCAGCGTCAGGGCGAAGGACCAGGGAAGAAAACGCAGATTCATGCATTCACTCTATCGGTTGGTGCCATCGCCCGGGGGCGGCGACGGTTGTTGCTGCTGTTGCTGCAGCTGACGGCGGCGGGCCTGGATGCGTTCGCGGATGGCCTGCATCTGCGCTTCGCTGGGACCGTTGGTGTTTGCAGGGGGTGCGGCGGCCGCGGCCGGTGCAGGCGAGGCGGGAGCCACGTTGCCATCGGCGGCACGGGGGGTGGGCAGCGTCTGGCTGGGCGTTGGCGGCGGTGGCGGCGGCGGAACCACCGCGCCAGGCACAGGCGGTGTGCCATTGGCTCCGCGCAGCGCGGTCGGCGCTTCACCGCCCTGGCCATTGAACACGGCCAGTTCCAGCACCTGGCTGCCACTGGAGCCGATCACCGTGGCCTGGCGCGGTTCCAATGCCACCAGCTGCCAGCCATCGACTGCATCGCCGTTGAGGCGCAGGCGCAGCGACCGGCCCTGCTCGGTGGTGAAGGTGGCCATGCTGAAGTCGCCGGTCATCAGCACGCCGGTCAGGCGCAGTGCCGGACTGGCGGCGGCTTCACTGCCCCCCAGCAGGTACGGGCGCGGCTTGCGGTCTTCGGCGAACAGGGGCCGTTCGCTGATCACGCTGTAGCTGTCTGCGCCGGCCATGCGTTCGGGCGCCAGCACGGGCAGCGCCGGCAGCGCGGCCTGCGCGTCGCCCTCCGCACTGGCCGTGGGCAGCTGGCTGCCAAGACCGAAGCCGGTGGCCAGCCAGATCGCTGCGGCCCATCCGGCCAGCGCCAGCAACAGCCCGGTGCGCAGGCTGATCTGCTCAAGCTTCATCGGCCACCTCCTGCGCATCGGTGGCAGGCTGCTCCGCCGGTGACGGCACAGGTGCCGGCGGCGACGCCACCGGCGCTGCTGCAGGCGGCGTGGCCACGGGTGCTGTCGAGGGATCGGCAGCAGCCGCCGGCAACAGGTAGCCGGCCAGCTCGAAGGACACATCCAGGCCGAGGCCGGATTCGTTGGGCGATTGCTGGAAGCGCTGTGCGATCAGGTTGAGGTTGTCCACGAACAGGCGCGGGCTGCCGGTCTCCAGGCTGTGCAGCACGGTGGCCAGTTCGGCCACGCCACAGCGCAGGCGCACCTGCATGGCCACGCGCACGAACGCAGCATCGCGACGGTTGTCGCTCAACGGCGTGCGGTTGCTGATGGTGCAGCTGCGGTTGCCCGGGCTGGCCATCGCCACCGCATCCTGCAGGCGTGCGCCGAGCGCGGCCGCGGCGGCCTCGGCGGTGGCTTCCTGCAGGAACCCCGGGCGCTGCTGCAGGGCGTCGCGGGTTGCGCGCAGCCGCTGTTCGATCTGCGGCTGCTGCTGCAGCTGCGCCTGCACGCGCTGCTGGCGCTCGCGCAGGGCGGCGGCATCGGCATCGATCGCCAGCAGCGGCTGGGTGAACCACGGGTGCACCAGCAGCAGGTAGGCCAGGCCCAGCACTGCCAACAGCAGTGCCAGTGCCAGCCAGCGGTCACGGCGTGCGCTTGGCATCGGCATTGGCCGCCTCCGTGGTTGCAGTCGGGGCGGGTGCCGGCGCCGCTGCCGCCGAAGGCAATGGCTGCAGCTCGGCGGTCAGGGTGAAGCGGTCGCGGCCACTGGCGGCACCGTCAGCCTGCAGCACGCCGGTAAGGTTGACCTTGCGCCACTGCGGCGCGTCCTGCAGCAGCGTGACCAGCTGCGATGCTTCGCTGCTGAGGCCGATCAACTGCAGGCTGTTGTTCTCGATCGCCAGTTTTTCCAGGTAGGTGCCATCGGGCAGGCGTCGGGTCAGCTCGTTCCAGAGTTCGACGGTACTGGCGCGCTGGCTGCGCTGTGTTTCCAGGAACGCCGCTCCATCCAGCAGCGCCTGCAGCTGGCTGCGTTCGCTGGCCACGCCACGTGCACTGCGGGCGCTGCGCTCGACGTCTGCGCGCAGCGCATCGACGGCGTCACGACGGTTGTCCAGCAACTGCATCGCCGCCAGCACCAGCATCACCAGCGCAGCCATGGCAAGCAGCAGGTTCCAGCGCCGCATCGGGTCCGGTCGCTGCTGACGCTGCGCGGGCGGCAGCAGGTTGACCTGCAGCGCGCGGCCCTGGGCATCGATCGCATCGACACCGGCCAGCACGTCGGCCCACGCTCCGATCTGCGCGCGCCAGTCATCCAGCTGGCGCAGCGGCCAGGCCACCAGCTCCACCTGCAGCAGGCCTTCGCCGGCACTGCCCAGCTCACGGATGTCATAGCTGACCTGGCTGGCTTCGAACGGTGTCTGCCGGTCGATCTCGTAGCCGACCACCGCACGCAGGCGGTCAGCGGCTGCGGCAGGAAGACGCAGATTGCGCCGCAGGACCTGCCCGGCCGGCAGCAGCCACACCCGTGGCAGGCTGCGCAGGCGCGGCTCCAGCACGCGGTCCAGGTCCGCAGGTTGCAGTGGCCACGGCAGGCGGGCCACGGGCTCGAGACCGTCGCCGGTTTCACGCCAGACCTGTAGTTGCCCGTCCTCGCACTGCAGCAGCAGGCGGGTCTGCGACCAGCCCAGCGCCCATTGCCAACGCATCGGCACCCAGGCCAGCAACGACTGCCGCCACCAGCGCAGGAAACGGCCGGCACCGGGGCCAATCTGGCCCTGCACCTGCCGCAGACTGTCCTGCCACGCCGTCATCTTGCTGCCATTCCCTGCTCCCAGCGAAGCACTGTGTAGGTCCGGCCGGGCACCCCGCCCGATCCGTTGCGCACCACCGCCTGCAGCACTGACAGGCGTCCGCTGCCGTCAGTGGCGCGGGACTCGATACTATAGGTGCCACTGCCGCTGGCAAGCGCTGATGCACCCGCAGCGTTATCTCCGTCACGCTCCTGCTGGGCGCGTTGCGCCAGCAGTTGTTCCGCATCCAGGCCCAATGCCGTCAACACCGGTCCACTGGCGAAACGTGGATCCGGGCGCGCCTGCCGGCTGTAGAGCGTCAGGTGCGGCAGCATCGCGGCATACAGCGACCCGCGCATCCCCAGCACCCGCTGCAGTTCGCCCAGGGTTTCAAAGCGCTTGTTGCGCGGGCCATAGGGCAGGCCTGCGGCGGCGTACTCCGGCGCCTCGGCACCGCCACCGGGCTGCAGCAGGCTGTCTTCGTCGCGCCAGTCGATGATCGCACCGGCCAGCTGCCTGGCGCTCTCTGCCGGCTCGCCCAGTGCCTGCATGAATGCGGACAGCAGGGCCGCATCGGCCAGGTTGAGGTTGATCTTGCCGTTCTCGTCCAGCACCCGGATCTCGATGCGGGCGTCGTCGAACTGCCAGCGATAGGCGCGGCCATCAGCCTGCCACGGCGGACGCTGCGGGTCCGGCTGCAGCCGCAGCAACGCGTATTCCAGGCCGGCGCGGGCGCGCTCCTGGCCGCGTGCGTCGTCACCGAGCACCCGCTGCTGCAGGTGTTCGACCCGTGCGCTGAGCGCAAAGGCGCCGACCAGCGCGGTCATCAGCGCGATCAACCACAGCACCAGGACCAGCGCGGCACCACGTGGACGCTTCATCGCGCACCTCCGCTGCCACCGGCCCGCAGTGACACCACCAGCGGCGGCCACGGCGTGCCCCTGGCCGGCACGATCTGCACTTCCACCAGCAATGGCAGGCGTCGGGTGTCCTCCCAGCGTGGCAACCATTCGGTCAGCTGCCCGTTGCTGGCGTCGACACCGCGGTAGCGCAGCCTTACGTCCTTCAACTCCTCCGCCAGCACTTCGGGCGGGCGCGGCGGGTTCTCTTCGATGCGCTCGCCTTCCTGCAGCAGCACCAGCCCCAGCAGCAAGCGGCGGTGGCCGGCTGCGCCATCCACCTGCAGCGCATGCAGGTAAGGGCCGCCACGACCGAGATAGCCCGGCAGGTCGGCAACGAACTGCATGCCCTGATCGTCACCCTGGAAGAACACCGGTTCGCGGGTGGGATCGGGCACTTCCAGCGGGCTGCGCAGGGCACTGGCGAGCTGCCGCCGCAGCAGGGCCTGCACTGCGCGCATGCGTTCGCTCTGCGCGGCAATCTGCTCGCCGCGCTGGCTGATCGCCATCGCCGAGCGCACGCTGGCGAACGCCAGCGCCAGGCCGCCTGCCAGCAGCACCGTGGCCAGCATCACTTCGACCAGGGTGAAGCCGCGTGCGCGGCGCCTCATCGCGCATTCTCCAGCGCGGGCGGCAACAGACGCAGGCTGCGCCAGCGCAACTGCTCGCGTTCACTGTCGCCCCAACGCACCTGCAGCTGCAGTTCCGCCAGCCAGGGTGCGCCCGGCGACTGCGCAGCGGGCAGCGCACCACTGCGCGGCTCGGCCCAGGGCTGCACCTGCAGCTGCCAGTGATAACGCCCCTGCTCCCACTCGCCCTGCTGGCTGCCGGCCTGCAGCGGTGCTTCCACCCCGGCGGCGGCCAGCAACGACTGCGCGTGCAGCACCGCGCGCGTGCGCAGCTCGGCGTCGCGCACCTGCCGCGCGCCGCCGGACAGGCTGCCCAGCAACAGCGTCAGCGCCAACCCGAGCAAGGCGAAGGCAACGATCACTTCCAGCAGGGTGAAACCACGGGCGCGCGGCCTCATTGCGCCCGCCACGGTCCGGAACGGACTTCACCGGTCAACCAGCCGACATCGATGCGCCACTCGGCGCTCTCCAGCTGCAGGCGGATGCGGCCGCCACTGGAGCCGCCGTCGGGATGGAATTCGATCACGCCCTGGCCGGGCGCGGTGGCCAACTGCGCGGCACCTTCGAACTGCACCTTCAGCTTGGCCGGCACTTCACCGTGGCGCTGGCTGGCGCCCTGCCAACGATGCTGCGCCGGTTCGATCACGAAGCGCTGCGGTTCGCCGCGGGCAATGGCCTGCGCGCGCACCATGCGCAGCTGGTTGGCGATGTCCTTGCCGGCACTGCGCAGCTGCATGCCGGCAAAGCCGCGCGACATGCCAGCGGCGGTGATCAGGCCGATGGCCGCGATCAACGCGATCACCAGCAGCATTTCCAGCAGCGACAGGCCCGCCGCGCGCCTGCCGTGCAGGCGCGGGCGTGACACCCGGCGCGGCAGGAAAAGCAGCATGCGTGCTTACGGCTGGTAGCGGATGTCAGCGTCGACGCTGCTGCCGCCGGCCTTGCCGTCCTTGCCCAGGCTGATCAGTTCATACGCCTGGCCCTCGCCCGGTGCGCGGTACTCCAGCGCGTGGCCCCACGGGTCGTTGAGGTCGGCAGGCTTGGCATACGGGCCCAGCCAGCCACCGACGCCGGCCGGTGCGGTCACCAGGTCGTTGAGCGAGGCGGGCAGCTTGCCGGTGTCGATCTGGTAGTTGTCGACCTTGGAGGCAACGGTCTGCACCTGCGCCTTGGCGATGTTGGCCTTGCCACGATCGGCGCCGCCGAGCACGCGGCTGGCGACCAGGGTCAGCACCGCGCCGATCAGCACGATGACGATGATGATCTCCAGCAGGCTCATGCCCGACTGGTGGCGTGCGGCGGTGAAGGAAAGGCGGATCGGTCGACGGGAAGCAATCATGGTCGGTCCTTTCAGGTACGGGATGTCGGGGTTGCGAAGGAGGCCATCGTCAGCCGATGGCGTTGGTAAGGTCGTACAACGGCACCAGCACGGCCACGATCACCGCGCCGACCACCGAGGCCAGCACCAGGGTGATCGCCGGCACCATCGCCGCCAGCAGGCGGTCGATGCGGCGGGCGCTGTCCTGTTCGAAGGTATCAGCAGCTTTCAGCAGCATGGTATCGAGCGCGCCGGACTCCTCGCCGACCTGGATCATCTGCAGCGCCAGCCGGGGAAAACGCTTGCCGCGCGACAACGCCAGCGACAGGCCGGTGCCGTTCTTGACCTCGTCGGCGGCGGTCTCCAGGTCTGCGGCCAGCGCGCGGTTGCCGAGCACGTTGCGGGCAATGCCCAGCGCCCCCAGCAGCGGCACGCCGTTGCGCAGCAGTGTCCCCAGGGTGCGCGCCAGCCGCGCGGTTTCCAGCTCGCCCAGCAGGCGGCCGATGCCCCGGCGCTGCAGAAGCCAGCCATCCAGCGCCAGACGGAACGCGGGCTGCCGCACCTTGCGTTCGAACAACAGCAGCAGCACGCCCGGCACCACCAGCAGCAGCACCCACCAGTCGCGCACGAACAGGCCCAGCTGCAGCACCATGTTGGTGAACCATGGCAGCGCCACGTCCAGGCTTTCGTACATCTGTGCGAACTGCGGCACCACGTAGCCCAGCAGGAACAGCAGCGCACCACCCACCACCACCAGCAGGATCGCCGGGTAGACCAGCGCGTTGATCACCTTGCCCTGCAGCGCACGGCTGCGTTCGAGGTAGTCGGCCAGGCGTTGCAGCGTGTCGTGCAGGCTGCCACCGGCTTCGCCGGCGCGCACCATGTTCACGTATAGACGCGAGAACAGGCCGTGCTGGCGTTCCAGCGCAGTCGACAGCGGCGCGCCACCACGCACCACGTCGCGGATGTCAGTGATCGCGCGGCGCGAGCGCTCGTCTTCGGGCAGGCTGAGCAGGATCGACAGCGCGCGGTCCAGCGGCTGTCCGGCACCGAGCAGGGTGGCCAGCTGCTGGGTGAACTGCAGCAATGCCGCGCCCTGCAGCGGACGCTGGCGGAACAGGCCGCGCAGGCTGCTGCCGCCAACCGCCCCCCCGTCGGCCAGCTGCGTTTCCATCGGCAGATGGCCCTGGTCCTGCAGGCGCGCGACCAGCTCGGCCTCGCTGGCCGCTTCCATCTGTCCGTCGAACACTTCACCGTGTGGGTTCAGTGCCTTGTAACGGTAGTTCGGCATGTCAGCGTCGTCCCTGCACGCGCATCAGCCTTCCTCGGTCACGCGCAGGACTTCCTCGAGGGTCGTCTGCCCGCTCAGGGCCTTGCTCAGGCCGTCCTCGTACATGGTGCGCATGCCGGCTTCGCGGGCGATGCGCTCGATCTCGCCCATGCCATCGCGACGCATCACCGCACGGCGCAGCGCGTCGTTCATCACCAGGAATTCCATGATGGTGGTGCGCCCCAGGTAGCCGGTCGGCGCCAGCGCCGAAGGCTTCGGGCGATAAAGGTAGATCGTTCCATCCGGTTGCAGGCGGCGCAGGTCGAAGCGTTCGATCTCTTCCGGCGAGGCTTCGTAGCGTTCGGCGTGGGTCGGCTCCAGCCGGCGCACCAGGCGCTGGGCCAGGATGCCGTTGATGGTGGAGGTGAGCAGATAATCTTCCACGCCCATGTCGAGCAGGCGGGTGATGCCGCCTGCGGCATTGTTGGTGTGCAGCGTGGACAGCACCAGGTGGCCGGTCAACGCTGACTGGATCGCGATGCGCGCGGTTTCCAGGTCGCGCATTTCGCCGATCATGATGATGTCCGGATCCTGGCGCACGATGCTGCGCAGCGCATTGGCGAAATCCAGCCCGATCTGTGGCTTGGCCTGGATCTGGTTGATGCCTTCGATCTGGTACTCGACCGGATCTTCAACGGTGATGATCTTGACGTCGGCGGTGTTGAGCTGGCTCAGCGCGGTGTACAGCGTGGTGGTCTTGCCCGACCCGGTGGGGCCGGTCACCAGCAGGATGCCGTGCGGCTGTTCAAGCACCTTGCGGAACTGCGGCAGGAAGGCATCGGTGAAGCCCAGCCGATGGAAGTCGAACACCACCGTCTCGCGATCAAGCAGGCGCATCACCACGCTTTCGCCGTGCGCGGTGGGCACCGTGCTGACACGCAGGTCCAGTTCCTTGCCCTGCACGCGCAGCATGATGCGGCCATCCTGCGGCAGGCGGCGCTCGGCGATGTTGAGACGGGCCATGATCTTGATGCGGCTGATCACCGCGGCGGTCAGGTTGGCCGGCGGGCTCTCGCCTTCGACCAGCACGCCATCGACGCGGTAACGCACCTTCAGCCGATTTTCGAACGGCTCTACGTGGATGTCCGACGCGCGCAGTTCGACCGCGCGCTGGATCACCAGGTTGACCAGGCGGATCACCGGCGCTTCGGAAGCGAGATCGCGCAGGTGCTCGATATCGTCCACTGCGCCGCCCTCGCCATCGGCGGTTTCCACGATCGCGCCCATCGCACTGCGGCCCTGGCCGAACCAGCGCTCGACCAGATCATCGATCTCCGCGCGCATGCCCAGCAGCGGCGTGACCGGTACACCCAATGCCAATTGCACGGCCTGCTGCGGGTAAGGATCGTGGGCGTCGGCCAACCACAGCTGCACGCCGTGTTCATCCAGCGCCAGCGGGCACACGTGGAATTGCTTGAGGAAGCGCAGCGACAGCGGCAGGCCTTCGGCCAGCGCCTGCGGTGGCGATTCAGGCAGCTGCCGTCCTTCCAGCAGCGGCAGGCCCAGCACATCGGCGCTGGCCTGCGCCTGGTCACGTTCGGACACCAGCCCAAGCCGTACCAGCAGCCCAAGCAGGCTGCCACCGGACTCGGCATGCAGCGGCCGCGCACGTGCCAGATCTCCTTCCTTGAGCCGACCACGTGCCAGCAGCGCATCGAGGATGCGGCCTTCAGTGTCTTCGGTGGCAGTGGCAGCGAGCGCGTTCACATGACTCTCCTGTCGATCGTCCCGACTTTAGCAGTTAAGCCGTGGTTTCCACCCTCTCCGGTTCTTCTTTCGTAAAAAGACGAGGCCCGTCACACAGGTGACGGGCCCCGCTTATTCATTTACGACAGTCGGTTATTACTGGGTCGCCAGGATGCTCACCCCGCTGTAAGCGGCCTCACCCACCACCTTGATGTAGTAGGTACCGGCCACCGGCTTGGCCACGCGCACGGTTTCGGTATTGCCCGGGCGGGTCGACTTGGCATCGTTGTCGGTCGCGGTGGGCACGCGGCCCTGCGCCAGGTACACCGACACGTTGCCGCTGCCGCCGTAGGTCAGCACGCTCAGCGTCTTGCCGGCGGCCGCTTCGAAGGTATAGACGGTTTCGCTGGCGGCCGCACCGGCCAGCCCGCCCACGGTCACCTTGTTGGTCAGCGGAATGCCTTCCGGCTCGCAGTTCTCGGTGCACGGCTCCTTCAGCGCGGCATCCAGTGCGGCCTTGGCATCGAGGATGCCGGTACCGATCGGGGTGGCCGCCGGGATGGTCACCGGGAACTTGCGCGCCGACTGCTTGAGCAGGGTTTCCAGCGCGGCCGGCGCCAGCGGCTCCTTGCCCTTGGCGATCAGCGCGCTCTGCACCATGGCAGCCACCGCGGCAACGTGCGGCGAGGACATCGAGGTACCGCCCTTGCCCATCAGCACCCACTCACCGGCGTCCGGGGTGGTTTCCGAACTGGAACCGACCTGCCAGATGTAGCCGTTCGGGTTGCCGTCGACACTGCCGCCACCGCCCGGGGCCGACAGGTCTACCGCGGTGCCGTAGTTGGAGTAATAGGTGATGCCACCGGTGACACGGGTCGCACCCACCGCCACCACGTTGTTGCAGCTGGCCGGACGGTACTTGGACGCGTTGTCGGTTTCGTTGCCGGCCGCGACCACCACCAGGGTGCCGCGCGACACGGCGCCGTTGATCGCGTCCTGGTAGGCGGCATCGCAGGCGCCACCACCACCCAGGCTCATGTTGATGATTTCCGCCGGATTGGTGTTGGCCGGAATGCCCGGCACGGTGCCGCCCGACGCCCAGGTGATGGCGTCGCTGATGTCGGCCAGGGTGCCGCCGCACTTGCCCAGCACGCGCACCGGCAACACCTTGGCCTTGTAGGCCAGGCCTGCCAGGGCACTGCCGTTGTTGGTCACCTCGGCAATGGTGCCGGCCACGTGCGTGCCGTGCCAGGAACTGCCTTCCGGTTCGGAACCGGTGTAGCACTCGTTGGCCGTTTCCACCCAGTCGCCGTAGTCGGTGGCACCCGGTGCGCGGCCATCGTTCGGGCGGCGCGAGGATTCCTTGTCACTGATGAAATCGTAGCCTTCCAGCAGGTTGCTGCCGAAATCCGGCACGCCCGGCAGGATGCCGGTATCGAGCACGGCGACCACGATGCCCTCGCCCTGCGAGAGATCCCACGCGGCCGGTGCATTCACACCACCGGTGGCGTTGAAGAAGTTCCACTGGTACTGCGCGTAGTTGGGATCGTTGGGCACCAGTGCCGGCTGCGCATTGGTGGCACGCAGGTCCGAGCGCTGCAGGCGCACGTTGGCCACCGCGTACTGCACCGACGGATCGGCATTCAGTTCAGCCAGTACCTTCTGCATGTCGGCCGAGCCCAGCCGGGACTTCAGGCGGATCAGGTCGCCACCGGTACCGAGCTTGCGCTCCACCAGCGGGGAAAGTGCCGCAGCACGGCTGGTGGTGCCGCTGCTGACGATGGCACGCGACAGTGCCGACTGCACGACCGAGAGCTTGGTCGAACGATCGCTGGCGGCCGCGGTGCCGTTGCGGTACTTCACGATGATGCCGTCCACGCTCTGCTGGGCAGTGCTGGCCACGCGCGCCGGTTCCTTGGCCACGCCCGGCTTGGCCGCATGCGCCGCACCGACGCCGACAGTCAGCGACAACACGGCGGCAGCCAGCACATTGATGCGAAGGGTCTGCTTCTTGGTCACGTTCGAAATCCTCTTCAAGGTCATGGTTGAGCTTTCCTTCTCCGCCCGTTGCACGGACGGAGCTCACTACGGCCATCACTCCCTGCGACTGCCCTGGCTGGCCCACCAGGGTTGCCATGCCACGCCCCTTTGGCGCTCACTGCTCGACGTGCCGATGGGTTGCCCACCGGCACGTTGTTGCGCACTTACCAGCCGAAGCCGGCACCGACGCCGACCGAGCTGTCATCACTGCTGAAGGCACCACCGACGGTGACCGTGGCGCGATCGCTGATCGCACGCTGGTAGCCCAGCGACATGGCCGACTCGCCGCCCTGGAAACCGATGCCGACGCCGACCCGGTTCTGGGTGCGGATGCCGGCGGCACTGGTGGCCATGTTGAGCATCGCTGCGCTCATCGCGCCCTGGCGGTCGATGCGGCGATCCATGTGGCGCAGGCGTCCATCAACTTCGCCCTTGAACACATCGAAGCTGTCGGTGACTGCCTGAACGCGGCTGTCGGTGTAGCTGTTGGCGGTGGTGATGCCACGATCCAGCTGGCCCGTGTTGACCGCATCGGTTGCGGTGGTACCGGCCGCCACGTTGGTGACCTGGCGTTCGTTGCCCTCACTGCCGACCGAGACGGTGTTGGCGCGATCGGCAACCGAGCCCTGGCCCAGCGCCACCGCATTGGCCGCCGTTGCACTCGCGCCCTGGCCGACAGCGGTGGACGATGCACCGCTGGCGACTGCGCCATCGCCCATCGCGACGGCGTTGACGCCACCGCCTGCGACCAGTGCCGGCTGAGCACTGCCTGCGCTGGCAGCGGTCGGCGTGCCCTGCACACGGGCCGTTGCCGATCCGCCATCCGCCAGGCTCGCGTCGGTGGCAGCCGACGCCGTGGCCACGTTGGACGCGTCTGCGTCCAGCGGGGCGGCCATCGAACGCAGGCTGGCCGCGCCGGAACGCGTGCCGCTGGCGGTGCGACGATCGATCTCGCTGACCTTGCGGTCCAGTGCGCCCAGCGCGTCGCCGACGTTGCTGTAGGTGGACCCCTGGATCACATAGTTCGGCGCGACGAACACGCCCTGCATGCCGACGCTGGCACCGCCGCCGAGGAAGCTGGCGGCATCGCTGAGCGACTGGAACAGCTGCCCACCGTTGATCGCCTGGCGGCTGCCGGAGGCGATGCTGCCGGCGCCGACGTTGTCGATGGTGGTGCCCTGGATACCAGCCAGGGTCAGGCGGTCACGGCTGGCATCGTCGTAGCCGACCGAGCTGGCCGCGCTGGTTTCAACGGTGGCGATGCGCGAGTCGAAATCACCGACCCGGGTTTCCACCGCACCCACGCGCTGGTTGGTGACGTTGAGCTGTGAACCGGTCACGGCGTCGCTGCTGCCGGCGGCGATGCGGCCATCGGCAACGTTGACGATGCGGCGCGTAGCAGGACCATCAGTGCCGTTGCCGCCACCGACCGACACTACGTTTGCATCCACCGCACGCGCGCCGGCACCGAGTGCCACTGAGTTGCTGCCGGTGACGGCGGCATTGGCGCCTACGGCCAGTGATGCGTTGCCGACGGCGCTGGCGTTGCTGCCCAGTGCATTGCTGCGGTTGCCACTGGCAGTGGCACTGGAGCCCACCGCCACTGCGTTGGTACCGCTGGCAGTGGCGGTGCCGCTGCCGTTGGCACGGAAGTGCCTGCTGGTGGCGTCGGCGGTGGAGGCCACCGCATCCAGCTGGCCCTTGTTCACCGCATCGTTGGCCTGGGTACCGGCGGCCACGTTGGTCACCTGGCGGTTGATCGCGCTGTGGCTGACCCCGGCAGCATCGACCCACTCCTGCGCCGCACCCACCGATACCGCATTGGCACGGTCGGCCAGCGAACCTGCACCGAGCGCCACGCTGTTGTCGGCGTCCTTGGTGGTCCAGGTATTGCTGCCCAGCACGGTGGCATTGGTGGCCTGCGCATAGCTGTTGTAGCCGACCACGGTGGCACCGTCCTCGGTGGCCCATGCCTCGCTGCCGATCGCGGTGGTGTGCTGGCCCGTGCCAACGCTGTTGGCGTCCTGTCCGGCCAGCGCGTTGAAGCCGACCGCCACGCCATTGAGCCCGGTGGTGGCATTGTTGCCCAGTGCGGTACCGAACTGGCCGGCGCGCGCCTGCACGCCGAAACCAGCACCGGCGATCTGCGCGACGGTGCCCTGGCCCACGGCTGTGGACACTTCGGCGGCCTGCGCGCCACTGCCCAGCGCGGTGCCGAAGAACGCGGACGTGGCACCGGCGCCGTAGGCGGTGGACTGCCAGCCGTTGGCCGACGAGAAGTTGCCGACGGCGGTGGCTTCGCGACCATCAGCGGTTGCGCCATAACCGACGGCGGTTGCGGCCAGCCCGTTGGCCTGGGCGATGCCGCCGACGGCGACCGCACCGATGCCCTGCGCCTGGGACTGCGCACCGAGGGCCACACTGGCCGGGCCTGCGCTGCTGCTTTCCACGCCGATGGAAATCGCGCCACCGGCCGTGCTGCTGGCGCTGCTGCCGATCGCCACACCGTCTTCACCACTGGCCAGCGCATTGAAGCCGACGGCGGTGGCGTTGGCCGCGACCGCGGTGGCACCACTGCCGAGCGCACTGGCGCCATTGCCGATCGCATTGGCCGCTTCACCGGCCGCCAGCGCATTGTCACCTTCGACGTAGGCACCGGCATCGCTGTCGGCACTGCCGCTGGCCTGGAAGTGCTTGCTGGTCTTGTCGGCGACACTGGCCACGGCATCCAGCTGGCCCTTGTTCACTGCATCGGTGGTCTCGGTGCCGGCGGCAACGTGGGTGACCTGGCGTTCACCGCCCGCGCTGCCGACGGCCACCGTGTTGTCACGGTCGGCCTTCGAACCCGCACCAAGGGCGACACTGTTGACACCGTTGGCGGTCGCGCTGGCACCCAGAGCGGTGCTGTCAGCCGCATCGGCCCATGCATTCCAGCCGATCGCGGTGGCGTAGTCATCGGTCGCCCAGGCACCGGCACCGAAGGCCGCCGCACCGGTACCGCTGGCACGCGACGGGATCAGGCCGAAGAAGGTGCTGCCGCCGATGGCGACACTCTCTGCGCCACTGGCTTCGCTGGACTGACCGACGGCGACGGCGCCGCTGCCTGCTGCCGCCGCTCCGAAGCCGACAGCCGTGGTGTTGGCACCGGTCGCCGCCGAGCCGTAGCCCAGTGCGGTGCCGAGGCGGCCGCTGGCTTCGCTGTAGCCACCGATGGCGGTGGTGCCATCGGCCGAAGCGGCACTGCGGAAACCATTGGCCAGCGACTGCGCACCGCTGGCGACGGCTTCCGCACCGTTGGCGGTGCTGTAGACGCCGCTGGCCTGTGCAGCGGTGCCGGTAGCGGTGGCGCTGATCCCACTGGCTACCGCGCCGTTGCCGAGTGCGGCACTGTCTTCACCGGTGGCCTGCGCGTTGCTGCCCACCGCAGCCGCATTGCTGCCCGTGGCCAGCGAGTTGATGCCCACGGCGGTCGCGTTGGCGGCCACGGCCGTGGCACCACTGCCGAGCGCGGTGGCGCCATTGCCGATCGCATTGGCCGCTTCACCGGCAGCCAGTGCGTTGTCGCCTTCCACATAGGCACCGGCATCGCTGTCGGCGCTGCCGCTGGCCTGGAAGTACTTGCTGGTCTTGTCCGCCGTTGCAGCGACAGCATCGAGCTGGTTCTTGTTGACCGCATCGGTGCCTTCGGTGCCAGCCGCCACGTGGGTCACCTGGCGTTCGCTGCCGGCGCTGCCGACGGCCACCGTGTTGTCACGGTCGGCCTTGGAGCCTGCGCCCAGGGCGACGCTGTTGGCACCGTTGGCGGTAGCGCTGGCACCCAGTGCCGTCGACTCGGCGCCATCGGCCCACGAATTCCAGCCGATTGCAGTGGCGTAGTCGTCGGTGGCCCAGGCACCGGCACCGAACGCCGCTGCGCCGTAGCCACTGGCACGTGATGGCACCAGGCCGAAGAAGGTGCTGCCACCAATGGCCACGCTCTCATCGCCGCTGGCTTCGCTGGAATCACCCATCGCCACCGAGCTGGCGCCCGACGCCGCAGCGAACACGCCGGCAGCGGTGCTGTTGGCACCACTGGCCACGGTGCCATAGCCCAGCGCCGAGCCGAGGCGACCGCTGGCTTCGCTGTAGCCGCCGACTGCGGTGGTGCCGTCTGCAGAGGCTGCCGAACGGAAGCCACTGGCCAGCGACTGCGCACCGCTGGCGACCGCCTCGGCACCGTTGGCCGTGCTGTACACCGCCGTCGCCTGCGCGCCTGCACCGGTGGCGGTGGTGCTGGTTTCGCTGGCCACCGCGCCGCTGCCGAGCGCCGCACTGTCTTCGCCCGTCGCCTGTGCGTTGTTGCCCACCGCAGCCGCATTGCCGCCGCTGGCCAGGCTGTTGAAGCCTACCGCCGTAGCGTTTGCCGCTACCGCCGTTGCACCACTGCCGAGTGCGGTGGCGCCGGTGCCGATCGCATTGGCGGCCTCACCGGCAGCCAGCGCGCTGTCACCTTCCACGTAGGCACCGGCATCGCTGTCGGCGCTGCCGCTGGCCTGGAAGTACTTGCTGGTCTTCGCGCCTTCGGCGGCCACCGCGTCCAGCTGGTCCTTGTTCACCGCATCGGTACCCTGGGTACCGGCGGCCACGTTGGTGATCTGGCGGGTGTTGCCGCCGCCACCGACCGACACGGTGTTGTCGCGGTCGGCAATCGAATCGGCACCCAGCGCCACGCTGTTGGCACCGCGCGATTCAGCCGCATTGCCCAGCGCGGTGCTGTTGATGCCCGGCGCATAGGCGCCGCCACCGACCGCGGTGGAATAGTCGCCGGATGCTTCGGTCGCCAGCAGGCCGAACAACGAGCCACCGACGGCCACGGCATTGGTGCCGGTAGCCAGGCTGCCCTGGCCGGTGGCGGTGCTGTAGGCACCGGATGCTTCCGAATCGCCACCAAGCGCGACGCTGTTGGAACCGGAGGCGTTGGCAAAGTTGCCGAAGGCAGTGGCGTTGAATGCCGAGGCGTTGGCGTAACCGCCGATGGCGGTGCTGTAGCCACCGGTCGCTTCGGCACCGATGCCGAATGCTGCCGAAGCGGTGCCACTGGCCACGCTTTCACTGCCGACCGCAGTGGCGGCCTCACCGCTGGCGTTGCTGAAGTAGCCTACCGCCACGGCTTCTTCGCCGCTGGCTTCGGACAGCACGCCGCTGGCGGTGCTGCCAGCGCCGCTGGCCACCGAGGCCGCGCCGAAGGCCGCACTCTGCTCGCCGCTGGCTTCGCTCTCGGCACCATGAGCAGTGGCGTATTCGCCGGTCGCCTGTGCGTTGGCACCGATGGCGCTGGCATTGGCCGCGCTGGCCAGGGCATTGAAGCCGATGGCCTGTGCGTTGCCGGCCAGTGCATTGGCGCCACTGCCGAGGGCGGTTGCGCCGTTGCCGATGGCATTGGCCGATTCACCCGCGGCCAGCGCGTTGTCACCTTCCACGTAGGCACCGGCGTCGCTGTCGGCACTGCCGCTGGCCTGGAAGTACTTGCTGGTGGTCGCGGCACTGGCTGCAACCGCATCGAGCTGCGACTTGTTCACCGCATCGGTGGCCTGGGTACCGGCTGCCACACTGGTGATCTGCCGCTCGTTGCCGACGCTGCCCACCGACACGCTGCGGTCGCGGCTGGCCACCGAACCGGCACCCAGTGCAACCGCGTTGTTGCCACTGGCCGTGCTGCCCGCGCCCAGGGCGATCGCGCTTTCCCCGCCGGCCACCGTGTTGGTGCCGATGGCGATGCTGTTGATGCTGTTGCCCAGCGCCTGGAAGCCCAGCGCAACACTGTTGTCGCCGTAGCTGAAGGCGCCGCGGCCGACGGCGGTGGAACTGGTGCCGTTGGCCCAGCTGTTGTAGCCGATGGAGGTGGCACCATTGGCGCTGGCCCATGCCGCCGGACCAAACGCCGAGGCATTGCGGCCGGTGGCCCACGCGCCGGCACCGAAGGCAGTGGCGCCTTCCTCGCTGGCAGTGCTGTAGCCACCCACGGCGGTGCTGTCATCGGCCTTGGCGAAGGCGCTGTCGCCGACGGCGACGGCATAGCTGCCGGTGGCGCGCGACTTGCCGCCTGCCGCGAAGCTGTTGTCGCCGGTGGCCTGTGCCGCATTGCCGAAGGCGCTGCTGCTGGCACCGGTCGCCTGCGCGGCATTGCCGACGGCGGTGGAACCGGCCGAGGCGGTGGTGCCGATCTGCACCGGGTTGCCCTGCTCATCCAGCAGCGGCTGGTTGTATTCGTCGTAGGCCTGGCCGAGGCCACCCACGGCTACCGCACCGTCACCGTCGGCGAAGGTATTGCGACCCAGTGCCACGCTGTCGGCGCCGATGGCCGCAGCGCCTGCGCCCTGTGCCAGCGCGCCGGCACCGATGGCGTTGCTGGCCGAACCCGCCGCTACCGCACCCTCGCCCTCTGCATAGGCGCCAGCATCGCTGCCGCTTTCCGGCTGCGCCTGGAAGAAGCGCGCGGTGGTGTCGGCGGTGCTGGCCACGGCGTCCAGCTGGGCCTTGTTCACTGCATCGGTGGCTTCGCTGCCGGCAGCCACGCTGGTGATCTGCCGCTCGTTGCCGGCACTGCCCACGGCCACGCTGTTGGCGCGCACCGCTTCGGAATTGGCGCCCAGTGCAACGCTGTTGGCACCACGCGCAGTGGCGTAGTAGCCGACGGCGGTGCTCTGCGTGCCACTGGCCCAGGTCTGCGCGCCCAGCGCACTGGCGTTCTCGCCCGGTGCATAGGCGAAGTAGCCCACTGCGACCGACTCGGCACCGGAGGCCTCGGTCAGGCTGCCATTGGCCACGGCCTGGTCGCCGCTGGCGATGGCACCGGCGCCGACGGCCGTGGCCGCTTCGCCACTGGCCTGGGTCTGCACGAAGAAGCCCAGGCCCGGGATCACATCGGCCGGGCCACCGATGGCCACGCTGCTGGTGCCGGTAGCGTTGCTCTGCGTACCGACGGCCGTGGAGTAGTCGCCGATGGCATTGGAGACAGCACCGAACGCCGACGACTGTGCGCCTGCCGCGTAGGCTCCCACACCATACGCCGACGCTGCGAAACCACCGGCATCGGCGCTGGCGCCGACGGCGGTACCACCGACCCCGGCACTGGTGGCGCCGGTCTCTACCGGCACGCCACCACTGGTGATCAGCGGATTGCCATCGGCATCCACCGCAGCACCGCCGACGGCGACGCTGCCCGGGCCGACTGCCTGCGCGTTGTTGCCGAAGGCCGCGCTGTTCTGGCCAGATGCAAGCGCGTTGTTGCCGACCGCAGTGGCGTTCTGCGCGACGGCGGTCGCACCTGCACCGACGGCGGTCGTACCGTTGCCGATCGCATTGGCAGCTTCGCCAGCGGCGAGCGCGTCATCTCCCTCGGCCAACGCACCGGCATCGCTGTTGCTGCTGCCGGTGGCCTGGAATCGCTTGGCGGTGGTATCGGCTACCGCTGCCACGTCGTTCAATTGAGCGACGTTGACCGCATCGGTATCTTCGGTACCGGCGGCAACACTGGTGATCTGCCGGGTCAGGCCGTAGTCGACCGCACCCACCGACACGGTATCGACGCGGTCGGCCAGCGAGCCGGCGCCCAGCGCCACGCTGCCGGTAGCCACGGCCGCCGAATTGGAACCCAGCGCGGTGCTGTATTCGCCTACCGCCGTGCTGAACGCACCGACGGCAATCGACGCTTCGTTGGCGGCGGTCGCACCACGGCCCAGCGAGGTGCTGCCGGGGCCCATCGCCACGGCGCCCGCGCCGACCGCGGTAGCGCCATCGGCGCTGGCTTCGGACAGTGCACCCAACGCGGTGGCTGCACCGTTCTCGCTGGCGGCTACGGCACTTGCACCTACCGCCGTATCGCCAAGGCCGAAGGCGGCCGCACTCTGCCCGACCACTACGCTGGCATCACCCAAGGCGAGCGCGTTCTGGCCGAAAGCACTGGCACCAAGTCCTGCGGCAATCGCCTGGGTGCCGACCGCGGTGGTGGCGTTGGCCAGCGACTGGCTGCCACTACCGACCGCGATGGCGCCCTGGCCTTCGATCTTTGCCGCGTCGCTGTCATCACCAGCGCCATCGGCCTTGAAATAGCGGCTGCCCTCGGCCGCCGCCTGCGCAAGCGCGGCCTGCGTGGCGCGCGCCTGTGCATCCAGCTGTGCCTTGTTCACCGCATCGGTGGCGGCGGTACCGGCGGCGACATTGGTCACCTGCCGTTCCTTGCCGGCATCACCGACAGAAACGGTGTTGGCGCGCGTTGCCTTGGAGCCGGCGCCCAGCGCCACGCTGTTGGCGCCGGTGGCGCTGGTACCCGCACCAATCGCCACCGCGTTGCTGCCCTTGGCGCTGGCGCTGCCATCGACCGCGCACTTGTCCAGCACCTTGCTGTTGAGCACCACGCAGTTCGCGCTGCCCCCAATCTCGACCGACTGCGCCGCAGCGATGCCGGTCATGCCCAGTCCCATTGCCAAGGCCAGCGCTGCAGCCAGTCGTGCCGGCGCGGCATCGGTCGCACCGCGGCGCTGGTCGACGACCCCGCCTGATGAGCTGGAAGAGGCCAGTTCCGAGGCCACCACCAACTGACCCAATGCTTTGTTCCAGACCTTGCGATAAATCCGATTCATCGGTACGGCTCCTGATTGGACTGGTTTTGGGCAAAGCAACGCCACCGCCGAGCCTTCGTGGCCCAACGTCCCCTGGGGGCGTTTATTCGCGTGATTTACTGCGGGTATTGCCGAACGGCGCGCAGGGACAGAAAACCGAGCGCATGCGCCGTGCGGTTACTGCGGGATGAACAGATTTGAAACGGGGGTCAAGTGTTAACGGCATCTTTGCGGATCGTCAAGAGTTTGACGCAGCAAAACCCATTGCCGTGAAGCAGTTCACTGTTTCACTTGTTTATGTACGCATTTTGTTAGGCGCACGTGAGGAAATCCTCACTTATGAAAACGCATGTAACTGATGGCCAGTTCAGGAGTTTCCGTATGGACAAAGAAAAACCCGCCGGTTTCCCGGCGGGTTCTCCATACGCGATGGCATCGTCAGCTGCGCAATGCGCGTGCGATCAACCGCACCACACCCGTGCGTTGCGGAACATGCGCATCCACGGTGAATCGCCCTGCCACTCGGACGGGGCCCAGCTCAGGTTGAGCGCGCGCGGGGTGCGCTCCGGGTGCGGCATCATGATGGTCACCCGGCCGTCGGTGCTGGTCAGGCCGGTGATGCCGTCGGGCGAGCCGTTCGGGTTCAGCGGGTACTGGCTGGCGACGTTGCCGTTGCCATCGATGTAGCGC
Organism: Stenotrophomonas sp. RIT309; assembly: GCF_000632045.1. Lineage (NCBI taxonomy): Bacteria > Pseudomonadati > Pseudomonadota > Gammaproteobacteria > Lysobacterales > Lysobacteraceae > Stenotrophomonas > Stenotrophomonas sp. RIT309. The sequence goes on along the minus strand of NZ_JFYS01000028.1, from coordinate 4,235 downwards.
AGTGCGACACGGGCTGTGGCCTGGTCGACGGCGTTGTCGAACACCGCCTGGCCTTCGCCATGTGCCACCGCCACCGGCAGGCGCGACCCGGCCATGCCACGCAGCAGGATCGACGGCGACTCCACCACTTCCAGCAGCGCGGTGCGGGCTTCGAACTGCTCGCTGGCGTTGCGGCGGAACTGCGGCCAGTGTTCGGCACCGGGGATGATGTCCTTCAGCTGGCTCATCATCTGGCAGCCGTTGCACACGCCCAGGGCGAAGCTGTCCTCGCGCGCGAAGAACGCGGCGAAGGCATCGCGCAGCGCGGTACGCTCGAGGATCGAGGTCGCCCAGCCGCGGCCGGCACCGAGCACATCGCCGTAGCTGAAGCCGCCGCAGGCAACCAGGCCGGTGAAGTCCTGCAGCGCCACGCGGCCTTCGATGAGGTCGCTCATGTGCACGTCGAACGCGCGGAAGCCGGCACGTTCGAAGGCGTTGGCCATTTCGATCTGGCCGTTGACGCCCTGTTCGCGCAGGATCGCAACGCGCGGACGCGCCCCGGTCTGCACGAACGGTGCGGCGACATCCTCATTGGGATCGAAGCTCAACTTCGGCTTCAGGCCCGGCGCGGTAAAGGCGCGGGCGATCTCGCGCTCGGCATCGGCGTTGGCCGGATTGTCGCGGCGCTTCTGCATGGCGTGGGTGACCGACCACCAGGCATCGAACAGCGCTTCCCAGCGCCATTCGGCCAGCGACTCACCGCCCAGCGACACCCGCACCACCGGCGCAGTGGTGGGCCTGGCGATGCGCTGTGCGCACTCGGTCAGCGCATGGCGCTCGACCAGGTCGGCGAACGCGGCGCGGTCTTCGCGGGCGATCTGCACAACGGCGCCCAGCTCTTCATTGAAGAGGCTGCGGAACGGGTCATCGCCCCAGGCATCGAGGGTGATGTCCAGGCCCAGGCGCGAGGTGAAGGCCATTTCGCACAGCGCGGCGAACGCACCACCGTCGCTGCGGTCGTGGTACGCGCGCAGCAGGCCGGCCTGGCGTGCATCGCGGATCAGCTCGAAGAAGCCACGCAGGCGCTGCGGGTCGTCCAGGTCCGGGGCGGCACCGGCGAAGGCCGGCAGGTCGCCGTGGTCGGCATGCACCTGGGCCAGGATCGAACCGCCCAGGCGCTGTTTGCCGGCACCGAGGCCAATCAACCACAGCTCGCTGTCGATATCGCGGTCCAGCAGCGGGGTCAACTGCTGGCGCGCATCGGACACCGGCGCGAACGCGGTGATGACCAGCGACACCGGCGACACGCTCTTGTGCGCCTGCCCCTGGTCGTGCCACTGCGCCTGCATCGACAGCGAGTCCTTGCCCACCGGGATGCTGATGTCCAGCTGCGGGCACAGTTCCATGCCCACCGCCTTCACCGCGTCGTACAGCAGCGCGTCTTCGCCCGGGTGGCCGGCAGCGGCCATCCAGTTCGCCGACAACTTGACTTCATCCAGCGCATCGACCGGGGCCGCGCACAGGTTGGTCAGTGCTTCGCCAACGGCCATGCGGGCCGAGGCCGCCGCGTCCAGCAGCGCCAGCGGCGTGCGTTCGCCCAGTGCCATCGCCTCGCCGGCCACGCCGTCGAAATCGGCCAGGGTGATCGCCACGTCGGCCACCGGCAGCTGCCACGGGCCGACCATCTGCTCGCGCGCGGTCAGGCCGCCCACGCTGCGGTCGCCGATGGTGACCAGGAAGTTCTTGGAGGCCACGGTCGGGTGTGCGAGCACGCGCAGACCGGCTTCCTGCAGATCCAGGCCCCCGGTCTTCAATGCCGGCCAGCGCGGTGCCGGCGGGTGCGCGGTATCGCGGTGCATCTTCGGCGGCTTGCCGAACAGCACGTCCATCGGCAGGTCGATCGGCGCGTCGGCCGGAATGTTGCCCGGCACGGCGCCATAGGCCACCACCAGGTGTTCGGCTGCGGTGGCGACACCGACCGCAGCGAACGGGCAGCGCTCACGTGCGCACAGCGCGGCGAATTCGGCCAGGCGCTCCTGCGCCACGCCGAGCACGTAGCGCTCCTGCGACTCGTTGCACCACAGCTGCATCGGCGACAGCGACGGATCGTCGGTGGGTACCTTGCCCAGGTCGATGATGCCGCCCACGCCGGAATCGTGCAGCAGTTCGGGAATGGCGTTGGACAGGCCACCGGCACCGACGTCATGGAAGAACTTGATCGGATTGTCAGCGCCCATCGCCACGCAGCGGTCGATGACCTCCTGGCAGCGACGTTCCATTTCCGGGTTGTCGCGCTGCACGCTGGCGAAGTCCAGGTCCTCGGCGCTCTCACCGGAAGCGACCGAACTGGCGGCACCGCCTCCGAGGCCGATCAGCATCGCCGGGCCGCCGAGCACGATCACGGCATCGCCGTCCTGCAGCAGGATCTTGTCCACCTGCACGCGATCGATGGCGCCGAGGCCACCGGCCAGCATGATCGGCTTGTCGTAGGCGCGCACCAGGTCGGCGCCTTCCGGCAGTTCGAAACTGCGGAAGTAGCCGAGCAGCGCCGGGCGGCCGAATTCGTTGTTGAACGCGGCGCCGCCGAGCGGGCCGTCGGTCATGATCTCCAGCGCCGGGGCCATGCGCGGGTTCAGCGCACGCGGCGCTTCCCACGGCTGCGGCAGCTCGGGAATGCGCAGGTGCGAGACCGAGAATCCGCTCAGGCCGGCCTTCGGCTTGCCGCCACGACCAGTCGCACCTTCGTCGCGGATTTCACCACCAGCGCCGGTCGACGCGCCCGGGAACGGCGCGATCGCGGTCGGGTGATTGTGCGTTTCCACCTTGATCTGGAACGCGCTGGGCACCTGCGGTTCGCGGCGATACTCGCCGCTGGCCGGGTCCGGGCGATAGCGCGAGGCCGGATGGCCTTCGATCACCGCCGCGTTGTCGCTGTACGCGCTGAGCGTGTGCTGCGGGGTCTGCTGGTGGGTGTTCTTGATCATCCGGAACAGCGAGCGGTCCTGCTCCTGGCCGTCGATGGTCCAGCTGGCGTTGAAGATCTTGTGCCGGCAGTGCTCGGAATTGGCCTGCGCGAACATCATCAGTTCCACGTCCGACGGCGACCGGCCCAGCGCGGTGAAGCGCTCGCGCAGGTAGTCGATCTCGTCCTGCGCCATGGCCAGGCCGAGGCGCTGGTTGGCGGCCTCCAGCTGGTCCACCGGCACGCGCTCCAGCTCGCCACGGGCCGGGGTCGAGAACAGGGAGTGGCCCTGATCGACGCGCTCCAGCACCGACTGCGTCATCGGGTCGTGCAGCACCTTGACCAGCGCCTGCTGGGCGGCAGCCTCGGTCGGCCAGCCCTGCACGTCGATGCGCAGGCCACGCTCGACCCGGCTCACCGGCTGGCCGGCACCGCGGACCAGCTCGCTGGCCTTGCTCGACCACGGCGACAGCGTGCCCAGGCGCGGCACCACGATGCGGCTGACCGCACCGTCAGCGACCGCCTCGGACTGCGGGCGGGCTTCCAGGATGCGGCACAGGGTATCGACGTCGGGGGCGGCAGTGCCCTCGGCCTGCACGAAGTAGACGTGCCAGGCACCGCTGATGCGCAGGGAGGGAGCGATGGACTGCAGGCGGGATTCAAGACGTTCGCGGCGGAACGGCGACAGGGCGGGCGCGCCCTCGAGGACCATCATGTCCGGGGAACCGTAGTTGGGAAACGGGCCCGACATTGTACCGGAAGCGGGGATAGGCTTCGGCCGGGCGGCGCCCGGCACCCGCCGAAGCGGTAGTGCCGGCCGCTGGCCGGCAACCTCAACAGCAACAGCCGAAGCAACAGCAGAAGCTGGCATTCCGTGGGATGGCGGGGTGGGTCCGGTTGCGGGGGACGCCGTAAACCCATCCCTGGGGGCTTGGCCGCGGCATCCATGCCGCGGACACCCCCGCAACCGGACCCACCCCGCCTTCGACAGTTTCCTGCTGCTGTTGGTAGGTGTCGACCTTGGTCGACACGGTAGATCCACGCCATGCGTGGATGCTCCCGGTCGTGCCGGCCGCTGGCTGGCCGCCAGGGAAATGCGGAAATCAAACGCCTGAGAGCGAAGCGATCGGCGTTTGATTTTGATCTTTTGTTCGTCTTTCGTGGCTGGCGCTGCAGAAACCTGTCCGTGGCCGGGCGGGTGGGTTGCGCAGGGGCGTAAGCGCCATGGGCCCGAGGCATGCCTCGGGCGGGTTGGGCAGGACGCCCAACCCCGGTCTTGCCGTGTGCGCAGGAC
>NZ_JFYS01000027.1:0-54971 GCF_000632045.1 Stenotrophomonas sp. RIT309 | reverse complement strand
AAGTATGGGGTTGGGGATCCTGCCCAGCCCGCCAGGCGCAGGCGCCGGGCCGATGGCGCCAGCGGTCCCGCTTGCCCCCGCCCACCAGCCCCCGACAGATATCCGCGGCGGACGGGCGAGCAACTGCAATGCTATGGCTGGGGTGTTGGTGGGTGCGGACCTTGGTCCGCACTATCTGTCCAATGTCATGAACCGTCGTCGCAATCGACCTTGCCTGCGCACGCTGGCGACTATCGAATCACGATGCATGTCGCAGATTGCTCGGTCTATCGCGACCGTGGCGCCACCTGCGTTCGAGGCGGCTTAACAGCATGCAAAAATGCCGGAAACCTCCTGACGTTGCGGGCATTGCAACTTGTCTGATTGGCATTCCGCTACGACGGGTTTACAGATGGTGAGCCGCCGAAAAAGGGTGGCCGGGTGTCGAAAACCCGCGACGCAAGATGTTGTTTACGCTTGCCAGCCGGCGTCACCTTGCGTGGCGCCGGCTGGCAATCCGTCTGCCGGTCATGGCGGGCGGAGCGTGGGGGCTTTCGGGTCCACCGGTTTCGTCTTGCGTCCCGGTTTTCGAGCCACGTCTCCGTCCGCCACCTTTGAGTGGCGGCTACCGTCTGTCCTGCACGGAGCCTTGCCATGAACGCATCGGATTTCCCCCATCTGCACGCCTACCTCGGCCCGGCAGACGCCGACGAGGACACGGAACCGTCGCCAGCGCTTGATCCCACCACGTTGGTTGCGACCCTGCGGCGCATCGGTACCGGCGCCGCCGCTGACGGTCAGCCGTGGCCGGAGCGGCATCAACTTCCCAGCCGGTGCATGGCGCTGGCCGATGCCGATTGCGCGCTGGCCGGGCTGCGCGTGGTGCAGGAGGTCCTGCTGGCCGCCGAACGCACCCGGCAGAACGGCGCGCCGGAGGAGTACGTCGGCGACCGGGTCATGGAAGGCCTGATGCTGGCCTGCCTTGCCTTGTGCACGCAGGCAAGCACACGACTGCAGCCGCAGCTGTAACGGATGTTGCAGCGTCAGCTTCCCCGGCAAACGGGGTCAGATCCCTTTTCCGGAGGAAAAGGGGTCTGACCCCTGTCCGCTCATTACGGCACTGCCGCCGTAACGATGATCTCAACCTTCCATTCGGCGTGCGCAAGCTTGGCTTCAACCGTGGCGCGGGCCGGGGTCGCGCCCTCCACCACCCACTCGTCCCACGCCTTGTTCATGCCCTCGAAATCGGCCATGTCGGCCAGGAAGATCTCCGCACGCAGCACGTGCTGGCGGTCACTGGCCACCAGCGCCAGCAGCTTGTCGATCTCGGCCAGCACCTGCCGGGTCTGGCCGGTGATGTCCTGGCTGGTGTCTTCCGGAATCTGGCCGGAAAGGTAGGCGACCTTGTTGTACACGGTCATCTCGGACATGCGCGGTCCGACGTCGTAACGCTCCATCATGGGCGTGGCTCCTGCGGGTGGTCTGGACTGCATTCTCACCCAGCCGGCGTTGGAAGTGTGTGCCCGGTGCGGCCACTGGATACCGCCACCACCAGCACAGCGGCAGTGCTGGTCAAACGGCGTGGACAGGCGCACGATGCGCCACGCCTGCGTTGACACCGCCCTCGCCCTTTCTGACGCACCCTTGCGCCGATGACCGCACCCACCGATTCCACTGCCTCCCCTTCCACACCGACCTGGAAGCGGGTCGTCACCATCGTCGTCCCGCTGCTGATCCTCGCGCTGGCCCTGCATGGGCTGGCCGGCGAATTCGACGAGCATGGCTACCGCGCCATCCGCCAGGCCTTCCGCGAGCTCAGCGCTGCGCAGATCGCGCTGACCGTGCTGCTCGGCCTGGCCAGCTACGCCTGCCTGATCGGCTTCGATGCGATCGGCCTGCGCCGCAGTGGCATCCGCGTGCACCCGGCACGGATCGGCATCACCGCCTTCCTCGCCCACACCCTGGGCCAGACCGTGGGCTTTGCCGCCCTCACCGGCGGCGCAGTGCGCCTGCGCGGCTACCGCAGTGCCGGCCTGGACCTGGCGCAGATCGGCCAGGTGGTGCTGATGAGCACGCTCGGCTTCATCTTCGGCGCGTGGCTGCTGATCGGCGTTGCGCTGTGCATGGAGCCGGCCGCTGCCGCGCTTGCGCTGCCGCTGGACCCCGGCGCGGTGCGCGTGGTCGGCATCGTCGCGCTGCTCGCCTATGCGGCCACCTTCGTCCTGGTCGGCCGCAACGGTCGCCAGTTCCGCATCTTCGGCCATGGCCTGTGGCTGCCCGACCGGCGCACCATGCTCGGGGTCACCGTGTTGAGCGTGGTTGAACTGGTCCTGGCCAGTGCCGCGTTCTATGTGCTGCTGCCCGATTCCACGCCGACCGGCCTGCCCGGTTTCGTCGGCCTGTATCTGGTCGCCGTGCTGGCCGGCCTGGTGTCGACGGTACCGGCCGGCCTTGGCGTGTTCGAGTGGAGCCTGCTGAAGCTGCTGCCGCAGGTGGCGCCGGCTGCAGTACTGGCGGCGGCATTGATCTACCGCGTCAGCTACTACGTGCTGCCGCTGCTGCTGGCGACTGTGCTGGCCCTGGCGCCCGCGCTGCGGCAGCCGCTGCAGGCCAGCGCAGGTGCCACCCGCGCCGGCTGGTACGCGCTGCGTCCGTGGTTGCCGCAGATCATCGCGCTGGCCGCCTTCAGTGTCGGCGCCGCGCTGGTCATCGACGGCACCCTGCCCACACCGCGACGGCACCTGATCAATGCCTCGCTGCCGATCCTGGAAACCTCGCACCTGATCGGCAGCCTGGCCGGCGTCGCCCTGTTGCTGATCGGCCAAGGCCTGGCCCGCCGCAGCCACGCGGCCTGGATGCTGGCGATGGCGATCTGCGTGATCGCACCGCTGCCGATCTGGCTGCGCGGTGGCCAACCGCTGATCGCCTTGTCGGCGTTGCTGGTGGCGATGGCGCTGTGGGCAGCACGTCGCGAGTTCTATCGCCAGGGCGCGCTGCTGGACGAAGCCTGGTCGTGGCCATGGCTGCGCAACCTCGGCCTGGTGCTGGTGGCGGTGACGTGGCTGCTGTTCTTCACTTACAGCCACGTCGAATACCAGAACGAGCTGTGGTGGCAGTTCGCCGTGTCCGGCAATGCGCCGCGCGCGCTGCGTGCACTGCTGCTGGTGGCGATGGCGCTGGTGATGTTCGGCCTGGCGCGGCTGCTGCACAGCACGCGCAGCCCGCTGCCGCCTGCCGACGACGCAACCCTGCAGGCGCTGGCACCGGTGCTGGCCGGTGCCACCGACACCCAGGCCTGCCTGGTGCTGACTGCCGACAAGGCGGTGCTGCGCGATGAGCAGCACAAGGGCTTTGTGATGATGCAGCGCTACGGCGGCTCGCTGATCGCGATGGGCGATCCGGTCGGGCCACCGGAGGTGGCGCGCGCACTGATCTGGCGCTTCCGCGAAGAAGCCGACCGGCTTGGACTGCGCCCGGTGTTCTACCAGGTGGGTGAGGCGTATTGGCAGACCTATCTCGATCTCGGCCTGGGCCTGGTCAAGCTGGGCGAAGAGGCCATGGTGCCGCTGCACGACTTCGGCCTGGAAGGCCGCGAGCGTGCCGACCTGCGGCAAGCCTGGAACCGCGGCAAGCGCGGCGGGCTGTCGTTCCGCGTAGCACCGGCGGAAGAGATCCCTGCCCTGCTGCCACGCCTGCATGCGATTTCCAACGCCTGGCTGGAGGACAAGTCAGGCGACGAGAAAGGCTTCTCGCTGGGCAGCTACGACCCGGACTATCTCGTGCGTTTCCCGATCGCCCTGGTCGAAGCTGAAGGTCGGATCGTGGCCTTTGCCAACCTGTGGCAGGCACCGGCAGGCGCCGAACTGTCGGTGGATCTGATGCGTCATGTCAGCGATGCACCGAAGGGCACGATGGATTTCCTGTTCATCGAGCTGTTCCTGTGGGGCCGCGCGCAGGGCTACGCACGGTTCTCGCTGGGCATGGCGCCGCTGTCCGGCCTGGCCCAGCACCGTCTGGCCGGTCGCTGGAACCGCCTGGCCGGCCTGCTCGCACGGCATGGTGAGCGCTTCTATGGCTTCAGCGGCCTGCGCAGGTTCAAGTCGAAGTTCGATCCGCAGTGGCGACCGCGCTACCTGGCCGCGCCCGGCGGCATGCACCTGCCGGCTGCACTGCTGGATGCCACGCGGCTGATCTCGCTGGACCCGCGGCGCAACTGACGCCCCGATCCGCCGGGCATGGCCCGGCGCTACCTGATGGATCGTCCGCACGGGTAGCGCCGGGCCATGCCCGGCGGTGGTCCCATGAGGCCGCTTACGCGCCGCCCTTGAGGATCACCTCGGCCAGGCGATCGTAGTCACCGCCGAAGTGATGGTCACCCGGCAACTTGACCTTGTGCACGCCGTCGTTGCCCGGCAGATCGGGGCACAGCGCATCCTCGTCCTTGTCGCCGTACACGCACAGGGTCCTGGCCGCCGGCAGCTTCGCCACTTCCGGCGCGATCGGCAGGCCGCCGCCACCGCCGCCCAGCCAGTTGCTGACATGGAATTCAAAGTCGGCGTTCCTGCCCACCGACAGCAGCACGATGCGCTCTAGGCCGGCGCGGGTGCCTGCATCAAGCTGGTTGATGGTGGCCGGCAGCACGTCGGCGCCCTGCGAGAAACCGATCAGCATCACCTTGTCGCGCTGCCATTGCTGGCGGTAGTGGCCGATGATCTTCTGCAGATCGACAGCGAATCCCTGCGGCGTGCGTTCGCTCCAGAAATAACGCAGCGAATCGATGCCAACCACCGCCACGCCATGTTCGGCCAGGGCGCCGGCCACGTCCTTGTCCAGGCCGGCCCAGCCGCCATCGCCGGAAACGAACACCGCCAAGGTGTCACCGCTGCCCTGCGCCGGCACTTCCACTACCGGCAGCCCCTTCAGGGCATCCGGCGGCGGTGCCAGCGCGACCCCGGCCTGCGCGCCGATCACCCGCGCGGCGGCCACCAGCCCCGGTGTCGCATCGCCAGCGGCGGTGCGCTTGAATTCACGCGCCATTGCAACCTGCTGCACGAACGGGCCAGCGCTGTTGGTCGAACACCCCGGCGCGCCGGCCGCGTTCAACCACGGGAAATTCAGTTCGCTGGGCTGCAGGCGGTCGTGCTTCACGCCATCACCGCAGACCATGCGCTCGTGCACATGTGCCGGGCAGAATCCCGAGGTCAGCAGGCCGGCAAAGACCTGGGTGTCGGCCTGCGCTGCCAGCGCATAGGCCAGTTCGGCGCCTTCGCCGCTGCCGCCGACCAACGGCAGGTGATACCCCGGCAGATGCAGGAACGCCTGTACCCAACGCGAGAAATTCTCGACATCGCCCGCGCCGAACGCGCAGCTGCTGTTGCCTTCGCGCTTGAGCACGCCACGCAGGTGGGCCACATCCACCGATGCGACCAGTGCACCATCGGCGCGCAGCGCTTCAATCGGCATGCGGCTGTCATCGGCATCGGCGCCGTCATGGAACCAGATCACCACCCGTTGCGGTGCCCCGGCCGGAACATGCACCGGCACCTGATCGAAACGTCCATGGCTGACCTGCTGCACTGACGCCACCGCTGGCACCGCCGCCAGCGCCAACACCAGTCCCATCGCCCTGCCCAGCCCTGCACGCATCGTTTCGCATCCCGTTGGAATGCGCACACGATACGCCGCTGCTGCGTGCACGGCACGTACCGGTACAGGCGCCCTGCAATCGGGCAGGTGGTTGATTCAGCGGGTGCCGGCGGCACGCCCGCGGCGATACAGCGCCAGCGCCAACCACAGCAGCCAGCCGACGATCACCGCGATCACCAGTTTCTGCCCCAGCCCACGCGGTGGGCCACCGCGCCACAGCACGTGTACCCACAGCAGCACGAAGGCCAGCCAGGCCCAGCCCCACAACAGCGCCGCACTGCCCCGCCAGCCTGGCTCGCGGCGCAGGTACCAGGCCTGCAGCAGCATGCCGACGCTGGCGCACAGGAAGGCGGTATTGGCGGCCAGGCCGTGGATCAACGGCGCCAGCAACGGCGTTGCCGCGGGTAGCCAGCTGTCACCGATGGCGACGGTGGCCAGGCCAACGGCAGCCACGCAGAACAACAGCGGTGCCGCTGCGCTGCGCCGCGGCCCCACGCTGTGCCGATACAACGCGATGCCGAGCACGGCGATGGCCAGTGCCAGCAGGCAGTAGGCGCTGCGTAGCGCCAGGCCCCACGGCCCATGCAGGTACAGGCTCAAGGTGGCCTTCACCCAATCCAGATCGGCCCGCGCGAACTGCGTCCACAACGCGGTCGCCACGAACAACAGCAGTGCCACCAGCGCCAGCGTCGCGGCCGGACGCGCCCACGTCATGGGCCAGCGTCCGGATGCCGTGCCAGCCACTCAGCCAGCGCCTTGCGATAACGCTGCAGCTCCTCGGTGTACAGGTCGAGCACGCACAACGGGCAGCCACTGCCGCAGCACTCGTTGGGACCGGGTTCTTCCGGCGGCAGTGGACGGGGATCGGCAGGAGTATCGGAGACGGTCACGGCTGCAAACAACACCACGCAATGGCAGGTGGGTAGTGTAGCGGCGCGCTCAGGCGCCCAGTTGGCGGCGCAGGTTGGCTCGCGCGGCGGCATCAAGCTGCTGGTCGAAAAAGTCGCTGAGGAAGATCCGCGGCGCGCGCAGCAGCCCCTGCAGGAAGCGGCGGCGTCCGGCGCGGTACAGGAAGCCCGGCACCACGCCTTTGTACTCTTCGGCCACGCCGCGGTCATACGCGGCGAATACCTCCTCGGGTGCCGCCAGGATCGCCATGTCGCAGTCGAGGAACAGCGCCGCTTCGGCATCGACATCGGCCGGGCCCAGCTCGCCATGGCGGGCGGTGAGCAGGATCAACTGCTCGACCCGGCCGGCATCGACCGATGCCAGCTCGGGCCAGTCCGCGATCGCCTGCAGGGCCAGCGCGGCCGACCTGGCCTCGTTGTCCTTGCGGCCGGCCTGGTAGATCGCATCGTGGTACAGCACTGCCAGATAAACCTCGGCCGGCTGCTGCCAGCCCGGACCTGCAGCCACCTCCTGGCAATGCTGCAGCACCGCGCGCACATGGCCGAAGTGGTGGTAGGCGCGCGGTGGCGTCGCATAGGCATCCTGCAGAGCCTGCCAATGCGCGGGAGCGAGAGTCAGCGGGGCGAAGTCCATGCAGGGATGATCCCGCCCTTGGCACCGCCGGGCAAGCTGGCTGTTTTTTCACCAGCAACTCACATCCCGTGCCGGGCAAGGGCGCAGGACAGTTGTCCACAGGTTTGTCGCGCGTTGGTCCACACCGGCTGTGGACGAAGCGCAGCGCCGATCGCCGGTGGATGCGGACCGCCACGCGCGGGTCTACACTGGCCGCAGGCGGGAGCGCCCGCCGCTGCCGGAAACCGTCATGCGCCGTCTTGCCGCCCGATGCTTTCTCCTGCCACTGCTCGCGCTCGGCGCACCAGCCCTGTCCGCGCAGGATGCTCCAGCCGCTGCGCCCGCCATCCCGACCATCTCCAGCGTAAAGGTCACCGCCGCCAGCGTGCCGACACCCGAACAGGTGCTCGCGATCCCGCCGGCGATGCGCGAGATGCTGCAGAAGCAGGTGATCAGCCGCAGCTACTCGCGCGACCAGCGCCTGCAGGCGCTGGTGGAGATGATCTTCAGCCAGCACGGCCTGGACCTGCAGTACGACGCCGATGCGACCTACACCGTCAGCGAGATCTGGCAGCACCAGCGCGCCAACTGCCTCGCCTTCACCCTGCTGTTCGTCACCCTCGCCCGTGAGGCCGGCATCCAGGCGCGGGTGCAGGAAGTCGGCCAGGTGGTGTCGTGGTACCAGGACCAGGACCAGGGCGTTGTCTACAACGTCGGGCACGTCAACGCCGGCGTGGATGTCGGTGGCCGCTACGGTACGGTCGACCTGGACCGCAACGTGCTGTACGACCGCCACGGGCCGCAACCGATTGGCCGCGAACGGGCGCTGGCGCACTACTACAACAACCGGGGCGCGGAGCAGCTGGCCGATGGCGACCTGAGCGGAGCACGCGCCTTCTTCGATGCCGCGCTGGCGCAGGACCCGGAGTTCGCCTCGACATGGAACAACATCGGCGTGCTCGACAACCGCCTGGGCGATGACCAGGCGGCACGCACGGCGTTGGACACGGCGTTGCGCCTGGACGGACGCCAGAGTGCAGCGCTGAACAACGCCAGTGCGCTCTATCGCAAGCTGGGCATGACGGCGCAGGCGGAAGCCATGCAGAAGAAGCTGCAGTCGGTGCAGCGCGAGGACCCGTTCGCGCAGTACATGCAGGGTGCCCAGGCCGAACGCGCTGGCGACCTGGACAAGGCGATCACGTACTACCGGCGGGCGGTGCGCCTGTACGACACCGCGCACCAGTTCCACTTCGGCCTGGCGCGGGTGTATTTCCTGACGGGCCGGCTGCAACGTGCGGACCGCGAACTGCTGCGGGCGCAGGAACTGGGCGGATCAACGCAGCAGGCACGCTACCAGGCCAAGCTGGACAGCCTGGCCCGCTGGCGGGCGCAGCAGGCCAAGCGCTGAGGCGCGATCAGGCCTTCTTGAGGAAGCAGGTCTTCAGCACCAGCCCCTTGATCTTGTCCGAGTTGCCCTCGATGTGCTCGGCATCGTCTTCGACCAGGCGGATGTTGCGGATCACGGTGCCCTGCTTGAGCGGGATTGAGGAGCCCTTGACCTTCAGGTCCTTGATCACGGTGACGGTGTCGCCGGTCTGCAGGGTATTGCCGTTGCTGTCACGCACGACCAGGGTCGAACCGGTACCTTCTTCGGCCGTCCACTCGAAGCCGCAGTCGGCGCAGATCCACAGCGCGCCATCGGCATAGGTGTTTTCCAGGGTGCACTGCGGGCAGGCGGGAACAGAAGACATTGCAAGTACCTCAAAATGAATCAACAGCGGCCATTGTAACCGCCCTGCCTTTTCGTTCATTTTCCGGCGTCGGTCCGGACCGGACCTCGCCCCACCCCGCCCGAGGCAGGCACCGGAACTTGCAGCGCGCGGCAAACTCCAGCAGAGTGCGCGGCCCCTGATCGTCCCCGGACCTCCCCATGCGCCTCGGCATCGACTTCGGTACCAGCAACTCCGCCGCCGCCATCGTGCGTGATGGGAAGCTGCTGCCGATCCGCTTCGGCGAGGCCGAACAGTTCCGCACCAGCGTGTACTTCCCCGGCGTGGTGCCCGACCCGGACGATTTCCAGCTCGACGCCGGGCAGGAACACGAACTGCAGCAGCTGATCGACAGCGCCGCCCGTGCAGCCCGCGCCGCTGGCCAGGAGCGCACGCCACAGGCCCTGCGCCGCGAGGCACTGCGCGCCCTGCGCCGGGAATGGATGGAGGCTCGCGCCGGAAAGGAACGCAGCGCCAGCGACCTGCTGCAGAACGCCGTCTATGGCGACGACGCGCTGGAAGCGTATTTCGAGGAGCACGAAGGCAACCTCGTGCAGAGCCCGAAGTCCATGCTCGGCTACAACCTGCACCCACGCGCGCGGCAGACCATCACCGGCATTGCCGCGCACATCCTCGAACACATCCGCTTGACCGCCAGCGCCCAGCTCGGCCAGCCGCTGCGCAGCGCCCTGCTCGGCCGCCCGGTGCAGTTCCGCAGCTCGATCGGCGAGGCCGGCAACGACCAGGCCCTGGACATCCTGCGCGAAGCAGCCGGCCAGGCTGGTTTCGACCACATCGATTTCCTCGAAGAGCCTGCCGCCGCAGCAATGCATTACCACGCTGAAAGCCGCGATCGCCATCAGGCGGTGATCGTCGATATCGGCGGCGGCACCACCGATATCGCCCACGCCGAAGTGGGCGGCAGCCAGGCCCCGCGCATCCACCGTGCCTGGGGTATTGCCCGCGGCGGCACCGATATCGACCTGGCCCTGAGCCTTTCCGGCTACATGCCGCTGTTCGGCCGCGGCATCACCCGCGTGCCCACCCACCACTACGTGGAAGCGGCCACCGTGCAGGACATGACCCGCCAGCGCGAGTTCCGCCAGCACAACTACGACAACGTCGACGCGCCGTGGGGCGCGCGCCTGCAGGCGCTGCAGGACACCGGCAACACCGCCCGCCTGTACCGCGATGTCGAGCGCGCCAAGATCGCCCTCAGCGGTGCCAGCGAACACCGCAGCACGCTGGATTACATCGCCCGCGACCTGCACGTGGACAACAGCGCCGACGGCCTGGCCGCCGCCGCCCATGGCTACCTGAGCCAGATCCGCGAACTGCTGGCCCAGGTCCGCAGCGACATCGGCGGCGACCCTGACGCGGTGTTCCTGACCGGCGGCATGTCCCGCGCCGGCTACCTGCGGCAGGCCGCTGCCGAGGCGTTCCCGGGCGCCCGGATGGTGCACGGCGAGCCCTCGCTGGGGGTCGTCCAGGGCCTCGCGCTGGCGGCAGCCAGCCGGGATTAACAAAACGTTACGCGGTCTGAGCTACCCTTGGCCGGCTAGAAAACCGCTGCACCTTCCGCTGGCCTCGCCGGTGTGTGTACCCATGGTGCAGCCTGACCCGCCCAGCGGGTCTGGCGACCATGCCCTCTGGCTCGATCATGGTCCGCGTATTACCCGAGCCGCCATCGAGACCCGCTTTGGGCACCCGCCAGGCCCCTGTGGCCGTACAACCTGACGCTGAACCAGCACCCATCGACTGCCGCCGTTGTGACGCGGTCTGTTGCCGGTTGCCGGTCCTGCTGCAGCCCGGCGACCACGTGCCTGGCCAGTTCCTGTCGCGCGATGCACACGGCCGTGCCGTGATGGCGCGCAACGAGGAAGGCTGGTGCGCGGCGATCGATCCGTATCACCTGCGCTGCACGATCTATTCGCAGCGCCCGGCGATCTGCCGCCAGTTTTCGATGGGCGGCGACGACTGCCGCCGCGAGCGGCAGGACTACCTGCGCCAGGCTGAATCCTGCGCGCTTTCCTCCCCTTCCACCTGACAGGAGCAACCATGCCCCGCAAGGCAAAGACCCCCGCGAAGGCCAGCAACAGCATCCGCAGCGAACGCAAGGGCGCATCCGCCAGCACCGTGGTCAACAGCGACTCGATCGCCTCCGACCTGGCCGCGTTCCGCAAGAGCGGTGGCAAGATTGAAGTTCTCGGTACCACCTGGGCGCTGAAGAAAGCCAGCTGACCCTCCCCCGACCGCGGCGGCGCTGCCGCCGCGGCCTGCCGGGCCGCGCTCAGCGGTCCAGGCGCACCTGCACACTACCCGAGTGCGACTGCACGCGGATATCGCCGTCGCCGCTGCCCAGCCGCGCATCCAGGCTGCTGCCCGGCCCATAGCGCGGCCGCTCCACCTTGCCGGCGTCGCTGTTGATCGACCCGCTGAAGCTGTTCACTGACAGCTGCGCCGACACCGTGCGCGGCAGGCGCAGGCTGACCGAGGCACTGACCGACTCGACGTTGATGCGCCCGCCTGGTGCCAAGGCGGTCGCCGACAGGTCGATGCCTCCGGATACCGTCTCCACCACCAGGCGCTGGATGCGACCGGCATCGACGCCTACCCGGCCAGACACCGTCTGCGCCCCGATCTCCCCGGAAACGCCGCCGCCGGCCTCGATCCGGCCGCTGACCGTGTTCACGTCCAGCCGTGGGGTCTGCAACCGCGCAGTGACATTGCCGCTGACCGTGTTGAGCACGCTGTCGCCACTACGACCGGCGGCGGCAAGATTGCCACTGACAGTGTCGGCCTGCAGCCGCCGCACGTCCACGCCACTGATGTCCTGGTCGGCACTGACCGTGCTCAGCAGCAGCTCCACCGAGCGCGGCACGTTGAGGGTCAAGGTGGCGCCGCCATTGTTGCCGCGTCGCGGATACTCGATTTCCCAGCGCACCCGGTTGGCACTCTTTTCCTGGCGCAGCTGCAGGCCGTCGCTGAGCGTGCCGGTGAGCTGCACGTCATTGCGGTCCCAGCCGCGTACAGTCACCTTGCCAGCGACGTTGCTCAGTTCGATGCGGCCGCCTGCAGCAACATTGTGGCGTTCATCGACGCGTGTATCGGCCAGCGCCATGGCGGGCACCAGCAGCAGGGCCGCGCAGAGAGGGAAAAGGGTTCGCATCGGGGGGTCTCCTCAGGTTGTCAGACCGGAGGCGGCCTGGGCCGCCTGCCGGGTCAGTTCGAGCCGCAGCGCATAGGTCCGCTTGAGCTGTCCAAGCAGGTGCGGCGCACGCGGGTCCTGCGCCATCGCGGCGCGGATCTGTTCCGCGCTGCGATCCAGTTCATGCAGCGCGGGCTGCCACTCCGGCGCAGTGCCATCAGGCAGCGACGCCACTGCCTGCCGGTACTGTTCGGTCATCGCATCGGCCTGCAGCTGCAGGCCGCTGGGTGCAGGCAGCGACTCGGGCGCGTGCCGCCACGGCGCCACCGCGTAGAGCGCGAGGCTGGCTGCCAACGCCGCGCCAACCGGCAGCCACCAGCGTCGACGGGTGCGCAGTGGCAAGGCCACCACGTTGTCCACCGGCGCCTGCACGGCAACCGGTTCGCGGGGTGGCAACCGCGCCGACAGGCGTTCCCAGCCATCGGCCGGTGCGCTGCGTTCCGCGGGAAGGGCGCGCAGGCGCGCCAGCAGGTCGTGATCGGGGTCGTGCGTACTCATGTCATGTCTCCCAGGCGCGCGCGCAGCAGGCCACGCGCGCGATGCAGCTGTGCTTTGGAACTGCCGACCGCCATCTGCAGCTGGCCGGCGATTTCATGGTGTTTCCAGCCTTCGATATCGTGCAGCACCAAGACCGCACGCGCGCGCGGCGGCAGGGTCGCCAACGCGCGTTCCAGGTCGCGTTCGGTGCCGGCGCAGCCGTCATGCACCGCCATCTCCGGCAGCCCACCGTCCACGTCGTCCAGGCTGTCGTGGTCATGCCCGGCGGCACGACCGCGCAGTTCCATCAGCGCGGCGTTCACTCCCAACCGATGCAGCCAGGTCGACAGGCTGCTCTCGAAACGGAAGCCGGGCAGTGCCTTCCATGCCTGCAGGAACGCTTCCTGCAATGCATCCTCGGCACGCGCCTGCTGCCCGCCACACAGCCGCCACAGGGTGGCAAACACCCGCGGCGCATGCTGCCGATACAGCTGTTCATAGGCAGCGGTATCGCCGGCCGCCGCTGCACGTACCAAGGCGGTTTCGTCGACGACGTCGTTGGCGGCAGGCGGCGCGGGCATGGTGGTGTCGAGCATATCCGTTGGATGCGGCCTGCCGGAAAAAGGTTTAGATCTTCCGGAGCGCTTTTCGGTTGCAACCTTTTCGCGCCTGGCTGCATCCATCACAGGTCCCCCGCAGGCCTGCCCGGCCAGGAGCCTCCCATGTCCAGCCCTTCCTGCGCCGCCCTGCTGGCGATCGCGGCCTGCATGCTGCTGCAGGCGTTCGACGTTTCCCTGCACTGGCGTGCCGAAAGCGGCCGCGCCTGCCTGCAGCAGCACAAACAGGACCTTGTCTGCCTTGCCTGGGCACAGGCGGTCGAAACGTCGACACGCGCCGGGTAACATCAAGCCCCGTTTCCGTCACACGTTGTCGCCCCATGATGTTGTCGCTGAAGGACCACCTGCCCGCCTGGACCCACCCCTGGCTGCATGACATCGGGATCGCCCTGCAGATCCTGATCACCCTGCTCGCCGCTTGGCTGCTGCGGGTGCTGGCGCGGCGCCTGATCCGCCGCTTCGCCGACCACTACACGCTGCCGCCGGAAATGGTGATGGGCGCGCGCCGGATCACCAGCTTCGTGGTCTATTTCAGCGCTGTGCTGTACATCCTCAGCCTGCTCGGTGCATCGCCCTCGGTGCTGTGGACGGCCTTCACCGGTTTCGCTGCGGTGGGCGCGGTGGCGTTCTTCGCGGCCTGGAGCGTGCTGTCCAACATCTTCTGCACGCTGCTGATCTTCACCACGCGACCCTTCCGCCTGCATGACTACATCGAAGTGCTGGAGAACGGCGAAAAGCCCGGGCTGAAGGGCCGGGTAATCGACGTGAACCTGATCTACACCACGCTGCAGGAAACCGGCAGCGGCCACGAGGGCACGGTGCTGCAGCTGCCGAACAACCTGTTCTTCCAGCGCACGGTGCGGCGCTGGCGCGACCCGACGCAGGCGCCCGGCGGCATCCAGGGCGACGGCTGAGGGGATTGTTCGGCAGGGCTGCGCCCTGCACCCGCAGAGGCCTTCAAACCAAGGCAACGTCAACGTCAACGTCAACGTCAACGTCAAAAGCCGGCATTCCGTGGGATGGCGGGGCACTGTGGGTGTGCGGGGACGCCGTGAATCCATCCCTGGAGGCTTGGTCGCGGCATCCATGCCGCTCACACCCCGCAAACCCACAGTGCCCCGCCTTCGACAATTCCCGGCTGCTGTTGGTAGGTGTCGACCTTGGTCGACACGTAGATCCACGCCATGCGTGGATGCTCTTCGATCCAATATCGAAATATTCGATTTCCATCGGAATTCATCCACGCATGGCGTGGATCCATGACAGATCGCGGGAACCTGCCAGAGGTGGGGCGGTGTCGGATTGCGGGGTGTCCGCGGCATGGATGCCGCGGCCAAGCCTCCAGGGATGGATTCACGGCGTCCCCGCACACCCACAGTGCCCCGCCATCCCACGGAATGCCGCTCTTGCTCTTGCTCTTGCTGTTGCTGTTGCTCTCAAGGTTGCCGGCCAGCGGCCGGCACTACCGCGGGTGCAGGGCGCAGCCCTGCCAAACACCCTTACCGCAGTTGGCTGTCCTTGCTGCCCCGGCGGTTGTAGCCACTCTGCGCCTGTTCCTCTTCGTCATGCGCCTGCTGACAGTTCACGCACAGCCGTACGCCAGGCACTGCCTGACGCCGCGCCAAAGGAATCGGCGCGTCGCATTCCTCACAGTGTTCCAGACCCGGGCCCTGGCGCAGCTGGCGCCGCGCGCGGGCAATCGCATCGTCGACGGTGGCGTCGATCTGGTCCTGGACCGCGCCATCTCCGGCCCAACCGGTAGCCATGGCCATCCTCCGCAGGTGTGTCGCCTGATATGGGGACAATACACCCCGCCGCAATCGGTAGCGCCGGGCCATGCCCGGCGGACGCTGCGACCGGTTCAGCGCCGCCTTACCAGACCAGGTCGTCGGGGACCTGGAACTGTGCGTAGTAGGCGTCGTCCTCGGCGTTGCCTGTGGAGATCTCGGCGCTGGAGCCGGGCGTGCCATGGTCGACGATGATGGCTTCCGGGGCGCGTTCACGCACCTTCTCCGCTGCCGCGCGTGGCAGCACCGCGTAGCCATCGCCATGGGCCACAATGACCAGCACGCCCACCGACAACGCCTTGCGCAGCTTGGTATCGATCAACAGGGTGCGGATCACTGCGCCATCGCTGAAGCGGTACTCGTCCTCGCCCTTGTGCGGCACGGCGTGGGCGCTGATGATCTGCTTGGCCTGCGCCTTGCGCTCAGCCTGCTTGGCCTGCGCGTTGCGCTCGGCAGCCAGCGCACGGTCACGCTCGATCTTCTCGGCGCGCGCGCGTTCAGCTTCACGCTGGACCTCCGCCGACGTCGACTCGGCCTTGCCCTGGCGGGCCTTGGCCTGTTCACGCGCGGCGGCACTGGCCTGCGACTTCTTGGCCAGGCCGGCCTTGAGCAATTGTTCCTGCAGCGCGTTGGGCTTTGCCATGGTCGATACGTACCGCGTGTAATCTGGATGCCCCATTCTACCGACGCGCCGACGCCCCTGCATGGCTGTCCTGAAGTACCTCACCGGCTACCCCGAACCCCTGGTCGCCCAGGTCAGCGATCTGCTGGCACAGGGCAAGCTCGGCCCCTGGCTGCAGCAGCGCTACCCCGACCCGCATGAGGTGCGCAGCGACCGCCAGCTGTACGACTACACCCAGGACATGAAGGACCGCTACCTGCGCAAGTCGGTGCCGCTCAACAAGGTCTGCTATGACAACACGCTGGAGGTCATCAAGCATGCCCTGGGCACCCACACCGCCATTTCCCGTGTACACGGCGGCCGGCTCAAGGCCAGCCGCGAGATCCGCATCGCCACCGTGTTCCGGCAGGCGCCAGCTGCCTTCCTGCGCATGATCGTGGTGCACGAGCTGGCCCATCTGAGGGAGGCCGACCACAACAAGGCCTTCTACCAGCTGTGCCAGCACATGGAGCCGGATTACCTGCAGCTGGAGTTCGATACCCGCCTGTACCTGACCGAGCTGGCCAACCGCGGCCAGCGCTGAGCCGGCGTAGCGGCTACACTGCGCGCCCCCTGCCCGACCTTTCGCCATGGAACCGACCCGACTCGACAAACGCCTGTCCGCCCTGCTCGGCATCCCGCGTGGTGAAGCGCGGCGCTATATCGAGGGCGGCTGGGTCAGCGTCGATGGCGAAGTGGTGGAACAGCCGCAGCGCCCGGTGGACGAGAGCGCCAGCATCGTGGTGGCCGAGCAGGCCAGCGACAGCAAGGCCGAGCGCGCCAGCATGCTGCTGCACAAACCGGCGGGCGTGCCAGCCGATGCCCTGTGCGCGCTGATCCGTACCGAGACCCGCAGCGAACTGGATGCCAGTGACATCCGTGCGCTGCAACGTCATTTCCACGGCCTGCAGCTGGCATCCTCGCTGCCGGCCGACGACAACGGGCTGGTGGTGGTCAGCCAGGATCCGGCGGTGCTCGCGCACCTGCAGCGCAACCTGGGCCGCACCGAACAGGAGTACCTGGTCGAAGTGGCTGAAGGCGGCCCGGAACGTGGCCCGTGGCTGATGGCCCGGCTGCAGCATGAAGCAGGCGGCCCGAAGGTCAGCTGGCAGAGCGAGCAGCGCCTGCGTTTTGCAGGCAAGGGACTGACCGCGAAGGGACTGAGGACTGCGGTGACGGCTGCCGGCCTGCAGGTGGTGGCCGTACGCCGCCTGCGCATCGGCCGGGTGGCGCTGGGCCCGCTGGCCGTGGGCCAGTGGCGCTACCTGGGCAGCGACGAGCGGTTCTGAGTCACGGCGCTTCATCCACGCATGGCGTGGATCTACCGGTGGCAGTTCTTCCACGCATGGCGTGGATCTACCGGTGGCAGCTCATCCATGCGTGGCGTGGATCTACCGGGGTGACAGTTCATCCACGCGTGGCGTGGATCTACCGGTGACAGTTCATTCACGCTTGGCGTGGGTCTACCTCCATGCGTAGCCAGGATCTACCATCGGCGTCATGAGTCTGCGCAAACCTTTATGGCGACGCCTGCTGCGCGTGGCCGCGATCATCATCGCCGCCCTGCTTCTGCTGGTGCTGTCCGGCCTGCTGCTGGCTGACCACCTGGCCCCGCAGGCGCGCGGCGAAGCGTCGCAGGTACTGCCACTGCAACCTTCCCAGACGCCCATTGATCGGCAGATGATGCCCCTGCAGGCCGCCCATCCCGGGCAGTCGGGCGTGGCCTTCCTCAGCGATGGCATGGATGCGTTCGCTGCCCGCGCGATGATCACCGAGCACGCCGGCCGCAGCCTGGACCTGCAGTACTACATCTGGCACGACGACCTGATCGGCCACTTGATGGCCAAGGCGCTGTACGACGCTGCCGAACGTGGCGTGCGCGTGCGCATCCTGCTTGATGACATGAATGCCAAGGACAAGGATGCGCTGATGATGGCGCTCGATGCGCATCCCAACATCGAGCTTCGCCTGTACAACCCGTTCCGCAACCGCAGCGGCATGGCCCGCACGCTGGAGCTGGTGCAACGCGCCTTCAGCGTGAACCACCGCATGCACAACAAGAGCTGGATCGCCGATGGCCGCATCGCGATCGTGGGTGGCCGCAACATCGGCGAGGAATATTTCAGCGCGCGCAGCGACGTGAATTTCCATGACCTGGACCTGGTGGTGGCCGGCCCGGCCGTGCAGCAGGCCAACCAGATCTTCGACGACTACTGGAACAGCGACGCAGCGATTCCGATCTCGGCGCTGGCAACCTATACCGATGCACAGCTGCGCCAGCTGGTGCGCCAGTCCGATCTGGACGCGCTGCATGCGCAGGCCCAACCGTACCTGCAGCGCGTGGCCGAGTCGCGCCAGCGACAGCGTGCCAGCCCGGAGCCGCTGCACTGGAGCAGGCAGGTACGGATCGTGTCCGATCCACCGATGAAGCACCACGACGATGCACACGACGACTGGCTGGTCACCGAGCTGGTCCGGCAGCTGCAGTCGACGCGCTACAAGGCACTGTTGATCTCGCCGTACTTCGTTCCCGGCAGCGAAGGGCTGAACGGACTTTCGGCGATGGCCGGACGCGGCGCCCAGGTCGGCGTGGTGACCAACTCGCTGGCGGCCAACGATGTGGCTGCCGTGCACGGTGGCTACATGGGCTACCGGGTGCCGCTGCTGAAGGCCGGCGTGCAGCTGTACGAACTGAAGGCGAACGGCCAGGCCGGTGACGGCAGCCTGTTCGGCAGCAGCGGCGCCAGCCTGCACACCAAGGCATTGCTGGTCGACGACCGGCGCGGGTTCGTCGGATCGTTCAACCTCGATCCGCGTTCGGCCTATCTCAACACCGAGATGGGCGTGCTGTTCGACGACCCGGTGCTGGGCGCACAGCTGCGCTCGGAATACCTGCGCCTGGCCAGCCCGGAACACAGCTGGTGGCTGGCACTGGGCGCTGATGACGAACTGCGCTGGCTGCAGCGCGAGCCGCCGCCGCACTGGGTCGATGCCGAGCCCGGCAGCAGTCTTGGCAAACGCTGGACGGCACGGGTGATCAGCTGGTTGCCGCTGGAATCCCAGCTGTAACGATCAGGGGGCGGCCCCCTCGCCATCGCCGTGCAGGCTTTCGTCCAGGGTTTCCACATTGCGCCCATGCAGGCGCCGCCAGATCCAGCGCAGCGCGTGTGGCGGCGCTGCCGGCAATTGTTCCAGCAAGGCCAGCATGCGGCCCTGGCTGGCATGCCCGTGCCGACACAGCAGGCTGGCCGCCGCGGCGGCGCTGGCCAAGCGCAGGCTGTCGGCCAGCGGACCGTCTGCATCAGGCGCCAGGGCCTGATGCACCGGTTCGGGCAGTTCCCACGCTGCTGCCACCCGCTGCGCCAACGGCAGTGACCACTGCTGCAGCAACTGCAGGGCCAGCGCCGGCTCCACTTCTTCGCCACGCACCTGTGCTTCCTGCAGCAGTTGACGCATGACCAGCGCCGCACCCAGGCCCTGCACCAGGCCCAGCCATTGCGCAGCGAAGGCATCGCCGAAGGTGACCGTGCGCGCATGGTCAGCGGCCGCGCGCGACGCCAGCAGGGCGTGCTCCCAGATGATCGAACTGAACTGCGGGAACACCTCGCACTGCACCTGCATCACCGGCTGCACCAGCACTGCACTGATGATCTGCCGCACACCTTCGGTGCCGACCAGGGTCACCGCCCGCTGCAGGCTTTCCACAGGCCGCTCGTGCACCTTGTAGGCCGGGCTGTTGGCGATCCGGAGCAGGTTGCCGGTCAGCACCGGATCCTGGCCGATGATCGCCGCCATCACCCGCGCCGATGCAACGTCGTCATTGACCGTCTGGATCAGCTGCGGCAGCAGTTGCGGGCGCCGCGGCAGCTGCCGGGTAGCCCAGTCGCGGTCCTGCAGCGCGCGGTCCACCGCTTCGGCCAGACCCGATGCGCTGACCGCCGCCGGTTCGCCTGCCAAGCGCGGATACAGGGCCAGCGCGTGCAGTCCGCGCTGCAGGTGGGCGGCGACCTCGGCCGCCGGCAAGGCGTCGCCCTGCAGGCTGGCCGCCGCGGCCGCCACTGCTTGGCGGGGGGCTGCGGCCAGGCGTGCCGGGGCCTGCCCGGTCAGCTGCGACAGCCAATGGAGCACAGATCGCCACCACGCTGCGGTCATCGCCGCCCATCCTGTCGTTGTCCTGCTGCCACTGCCTGCCCCTGCGCCTTCATCACATCCGGCGACCTGCCGTCGTCGCAGCATCGGCCGCACTTTCATCTTCTTTAACCCGGGCGCGTCCGGCGTCGACGGCATATCCCGGGCGAATGGACTAGAATGGCGCCGCGCGACCCGTCCCCCTGTACCGACGACGTCGCTTTTTTTGTTTTCGGACCCTACCGTTCATTGGCAGTTCGCCGCAGTTCACCGCAGATCGCGCCATCGGAGACCCCATGCTATTCGAAACCCTCGCAACCACCGGCCACGAACAGGTGGTGTTCTGCCACAACCAGGATGCCGGCCTGCGGGCGATCATCGCCATCCACAACACCACCCTGGGCCCCGCCCTGGGCGGGGTGCGCATGCGCCCCTACGCCAGCACCGACGATGCGCTGGCCGATGTGCTGCGGCTGAGCCGCACGATGACCTACAAGAATGCGCTGGCCGGTCTCAATGTCGGTGGCGGCAAGGCGGTGATCATCGGCGACCCCAAGGTCGACAAGACCGAAGTGCTGTTCCGCGCGTTCGGCCGCTATGTCGATTCGCTGGGTGGTCGCTACATCACGGCCGAGGACGTCGGCACCGACGTCAACGACATGGAGAACATCTACCTGGAGAGCCAGTTCGTCACTGGCGTGCACCAGGTCCATGGCGGCTCGGGAGATCCGGCGCCGTTCACCGCCTATGGCGCGCTGCAGGCGTTGATGGCCTCGATGCGCTTCAAGTTCGGCCATGAGGAAGTGGGCAAGACCAGCATCGCGGTGCAGGGCCTGGGCCATATCGGCATGGAACTGGTGAAGCTGCTGCGCGACCGTGGCGCCAAGCTGTACGTGACCGATCTGGACAGCGCGCTGGTGGATCGTGCAGTCAACGATTTCGGCGCCGAGGCAGTCAAGCCGGACGAGATCCACGAAGTGAACGCCGATGTGTTCGCGCCGTGCGCGCTGGAAGGCGCGATCAACGCCGACACGCTGCCGCGGATCAAGGCGAAGATCATCTGTGGCACCGCCAACAACCAGCTGTCCAGCCTGGAGATCGGCGACGAGCTGCATGCGCGCGGCATCCTGTATGCCCCCGACTACGCGGTCAACGCTGGTGGCGTGATGAACGTGTCGCTGGAAATCGACGGTTACAACCGCGAGCGCGCGATGCGGCTGATCCGCAGCATCTACCACAACCTGACACGCATCTTCGAACTGTCGCAGCGCGAGAACATTGCCCCGCAGCGCGCGGCTGACCGGATCGCAGAAGCGCGCATCCTGTCGATCGGCAAGCTGAAGATGCCGCTGGGCCGCAGCACACCGCGCCTGGGCGACCTGCGCGGCGGCTGAGCGCCGCCCCCGGCAACCGGACGCGTGCCGACCGTGGGTCGGCACCGCCGGATGAACGCGCCGGGCAGCACGCCCGGCGCCATGATCAGAAACCGGTGCTGTAGCGCAGCGCCGCCTGACGTGCATCATCGCCACCCACGCGCTGGTCGATGCCCAGGCTCAGGCGGCCATTGCGGCCCCACCACGATTCCAGCGCCAGGCCGAACAAGGCACTGCCACGCGGTGCGTCAACACCGGCCAACGGCGCCCAGGCATCAACGCCGACGAAACTTGCCTGCCAGGCCTGCTCACCGCCATCCAGCCGTTGCTGCCATTCGGCATGGCCGCGCAGCGTCCAACGACCCCACTGCCGCTCACCCCGCAGGCCCGCCAGCATCTGGCTGCGCTGTGCACGCGACGCCTCACCGCGCAGGCCGAAGCCGAAGCCGCCCTGCTCGCTGAAGCCATCGGTGTCCAGGCGGGTGCTGCTTGCCCCCAGGTACGGTGTCAACGACGCACCGATGCGCCCGAAACGGTAGCCGCCTTCAACGCTGGCACTGCTGAAACGTCCGCCGTAGCGCGCGGACACACCGTAGGCACCGGCACCCAGCAGCAACTGGCGATCCAGTTCCCGGGTGAACTGGCCGGTGCCGAACTGGGCCAGCGCATAGCCACGCCCCAGGCTCCAGCCGGCATACAGCTGCGCCTGCGCCTGGCGGTCACGCCCACGGTCACCACTGAAGTTGCTGCCACCATTGCTGCGGGTTTCGCCAAAGGCCATGCCCAGCAGGCCGTTGCTGCCCAGTGCCACGTCCTGGCCGGCCATCCAGCCCTGGCTGTCGGCGGTGTTGCCGGCAAAGCTCCCCTGCCCGGCTTCACCCAGCGCGCTCTGCCAGGCGCCACGCAGTTTCGGCGCAGCCTGCACGCGGTCGAAGCGCTCGGCAACCGCGCGGCGCGACATGTCCACGCTGTCGAAGGTCGACGCTTCAGCGCGCGCATGTGCTTGTCCGGACAGGCTCTCCAGGCTCGCCGACAGGCCATCGGTTCCGCCAGACGTACGCTGCAGCGCGCCTGCGGCCACGCCGAACGCCGAGCCCTGCAGATCCGCATTGCGGTCCAGCGCGGTGAATGCCGACTGCACCCGCAGTGCCGATGCCTGTGCATTGGCGCCGAGGCCCGATGCGGCTGCCGAAACGTTGACCTGGGTCAGGTCCATCCACGCGTCGTTGCTGCCATAGCCGTACTGCGCCTGCAGCAGGGTCAGGCCGTTGGCGCTGGTGTTGGCCACCGGCGTGGTGAACGTGCCGTTGATACCGCCGTTGGCATGGACCAGATCCTGCCGGCTGCCGACCTGCGGCACGTAGCCGGACACGATGCCATCGACCACGACGCCACCGGCCAGGCGCGCGGTGCCGGTCACCTGCAGCGCGTTTACCCCCAGCGCGACGATCAGCTGCGCATCCGGCCGCTGGCTGTAATTGCCTTCGATGGTCGCGGTGGTGTTGGCGTTGACCAGCACCACGCTGGCGCCGTTGTCGACGTTGCCGATCACCCGCGGCGTGCCGGGCATGAACTGCAGGCCGGCCATCGAGGCACCACCGGAACCGGAGACGCTCACGTTGGAACGGATCACGGCGCCACCGCGCAGGGCCAGGGTGCCGCGCTCGATGCGGGTCGCACCGCTGTAGCTGTTGTTGCCGCTCAGCTCCAGCCGGCCATCGCCGCGCTTGATCAGGCCGCCAGCGCCGGCGATGTCGTTGCTCCAGATCGAGCCCGAAGAGGCCGCGTCGACATTGACCGGGACATCGCCCCAGTCGAAGCGGCCGGGACCGTTCACCGCCTTGCCGACGTTGAGCATGCCGTAGCCGTAGATGGGATCGATGCCCGGCGCCCCGATGTCGGTGGCGGTGCCGAGCAGGGTCTGCCGCACCAGGTCGTTGTCGAAGTACGGGTAGCGCTGCCAGACGAGTGCAGCAGCACCGGAGATCAGCGGCGCGGCGAAGGACGTACCGTAGTTCCACAGGTACTTGCCGGTACCCGGCTCCGGGAACACCGCGCTGCCGGGAGCGGTCAGGCAATAGCGCGCGGCGTCGCCACAGGCATTGGCCCACGGCGCACGTTCACCGGGCTTGTTCGGATCGATCGCAGTAGCTACCAGCCAGCCTTTTTCCA
This sequence comes from Stenotrophomonas sp. RIT309, assembly GCF_000632045.1. Lineage (NCBI taxonomy): Bacteria > Pseudomonadati > Pseudomonadota > Gammaproteobacteria > Lysobacterales > Lysobacteraceae > Stenotrophomonas > Stenotrophomonas sp. RIT309. Next base: position 31,633 of record NZ_JFYS01000027.1, on the reverse strand, counting down.
GATCCGCTGCCGGCAGCGATCCGCCGAAGCCACGCTGGCTGGGCAGCGCGGCCACGCTGCTGGGCTGGTCGCGCCCTTCGTTGCCTGCGGCGAACACCACCAGGCCACCGTGATTGACGATGAAGGGGCGGTATTCGCCCGCGACCTGCGCTGTGGTGCCGAGGTCGGTCCAGTACAGGCCGCCCCAGGAATTGTTCATCACCTTCACGCCGTAGTTGATCAGGTCCTGGTGGACCCCGGCCACGCCCAGCGTGCCGCTGAAGGAGTTGCCCCGGCCACTGCCGTCATCCTTGGGCGTGGTGTCGGAAATGATGCGTGCCGAGACGATCTCCGCCCCCTGCGCGATGCCGCCGGGCCAGACCCCCACCGGTACACCGGCCGCCAGGCTGGCGACGGCCGTGCCATGGCCAAGTACGTCATCGACGTTGAGATTGTTGCGGCTCGGGTCGATGTAGTTGAGGTTGGCCACCACCCGCCCGTTCAGCGCCTCGGCACTGCGCAGCACGCCCGAATCGACAATGCCGATGCGCACGCCGCGGCCGGTCGCGCCGGTGGCCTGTGCCGCACGCGCGTTGGTCTGTGCCAGATGCGCATCGACGGCGGGCTCCAGCGGTCTGGCAGCGGGCGGCGGGGTAACCGGGGGCGTGACCGGAGGCGTGGTCGGGGGCGGGTCGATGCGCACGTTGCTGCCGCCGCCTCCACCGCCACACGCCGTCAGCGCCACCGCCAGCGCCGATGCCAGGACCGACCTTCCCATCGTCTTACGTTCCATCGTTTCCTTCCCATGAACGTTGGCCTGCCGCCATCCGGGCAGGCATCCAGTACTGCCCAGCGGCAGTCTTCGCCGACCCTCTATACTGGGCCGACCCCCACGCAGTCTGCCGGGAAACGGCGCCGTATCCAACGCCCGTCGTCTCCTTTCCGAACATTGCTCACGCATCAACGAGATTGCCATGTCCAACATCGTCATCGCCGCCGCCAAGCGCACCGCCATCGGCTCCTTCCTCGGCCAGTTCAACGGCGTTCCGACCCCGACCCTCGGCGCGGCCGCCATCGCCGCCGCGCTGGAACAGTCGGGCGTGCCTGCCAGCGACGTCTCCGAAGTCCTGATGGGCTGCGTGCTGCCGGCCAATCTCGGCCAGGCCCCTGCCCGCCAGGCAGCGATCGCCGCCGGTATTCCGCTGTCGGTCGGCGCCACCACCCTCAACAAGGTCTGCGGTTCGGGCATGAAGGCCATCATGCTCGGGCATGACCTGATCAAGGCCGGTTCGGCCAAGGTCGTGGTCGCCGGCGGCATGGAGTCGATGTCCAACGCGCCGCACCTGTTGCCCAATTCGCGCACCGGCAACCGTTTCGGCAACTTCCAGGCGGTGGACCACATGGCCCACGACGGCCTGGTCAATGCCTATGACGGCAAGGCCATGGGCGAGTTCGCCGAATGCGCCGTGGACAAGTACCAGTTCACCCGCGAAGAGCAGGACGCCTACTCCATCGAATCGGTCAAGCGCGCACAGGCAGCCCAGGCCAACGGCGCCTTCGCCGACGAGATCGTTGCGGTGAAGGTCGCCACCCGCAAGGGTGAAGTCGAGGTCGCCAGCGACGAACAGCCTGGTCGTTCGGACATTGCCAAGATCCCGACCCTGCGCCCGGCCTTCAAGAAGGACGGCAGCGTGACCGCCGCCAGTTCCTCCAGCATCTCCGACGGCGCTGCCGCCGTGGTCCTGCTGACCGAAGAAGATGCTGCCGCACGCGGCCTGCAGCCGCTGGCGCGCATCGTCGGCCATGCCACCCATTCGCAGGAGCCGGAGTGGTTCACCACCGCCCCGATCGGTGCCATCCACACCCTGCTGGCGAAGACCGGCTGGTCGCTGGACCAGGTCGATCTGTTCGAAGTCAACGAGGCCTTCGCTGTGGTGGCGATGGCACCGATGCGCGAACTGGGCATCCCGCACGACAAGCTCAACGTGAATGGCGGTGCCTGCGCGCTGGGCCATCCGATCGGCGCCTCCGGCGCACGCCTGGTGGTCACCCTGGTCAACGCATTGCGCACGCGCGGCGGCAAGCGCGGCATTGCCACCCTGTGCATCGGCGGCGGCGAAGCGACGGCTATCGCCATCGAGTTGATCTGAAAGGGTTTAACGTCTATTTCGCAAAAATGAATGCGGGATCGCTTGACACCCAATCTTGGCTTGTCATCATGTTGTCGGCGCGCAGCATGCGCGTTGCCTAATTCTAACGACGAGGATTTACACAATGAGCATCAACAAGCTGCTGGTCGCGATGTCCCTGGCTCTGGCCCTGGCCGCCTGCTCGAAGCAGGAAGCTGCCCAGGACGCCGCTGCTTCGGCCAACCAGGCCGCCACCGAAGCCCAGGCTGCTGCCGACCAGGCCGCCGCTGCTGGCGCCCAGACCGCCGACGCTGCCCAGCAGGCCGCTGACACCGCCGCCACCGCTGCTGACGCTTCGGTCGACGCCGCTGCCCAGGCTGCTGGCGCTGCCACCGACGCCGCTGCTGGCGAAGCCAAGGACGCCGCCAAGGCTGCCGAAGCTACCGCTGAGCAGGCCAAGGACGCTGCTGAAGAAGCCAAGAAGTAATAACTTCTTTCTTCAAGCTGTTCTGAAGAAGCCGCTGGTTCGCCAGCGGCTTTTTCTTTGCGCGCAGTTCCGTTCGCAGGTCACCACCAGGTCTTCACAACGGTATGAATAGGCTGGCGTCCCCATCCATTGCAGTACCGGAGACCGCCATGAAGATTCGTCCGCTGACCACTACCCTGCTGGCCGCCTCCCTGCTGCTCGCACTGGCTGCCTGCAAGGGCCCGGAAGCCGAACAGGCCAAGCAGGATGCCGCGCAGGCCGCCGACAGCGCCGGTGTAGCCGCGCGCGATGCCGTCGACAAGGCCGCTGCGGCCACCCGCGACGCTGCCGACAAGACCGCTGCCGCCTCTGAACAGGCTGCCGCCGATACCCAGCAGGCGCTGGACAGCGCCGCAGCCGCCACCGCCACCGCCGCCGACAAGGCCAAGGTCGCAGCCACCGATGCCGCCGCCCACGCCAGCGACGCCACGGCCGATGCCGCGCAGAAGGTTGCCGACAAGGCCCGCGATGTTGCTGACGACGCCAAGGCCACTGCCGCCAAGGAAGAAGCCAAGCACTAAGGCCTTCGCGTTCGTCGGGCATCGCCCGGCGCTACCGGAAAAGCCGCGGCATCGCCGCGGCTTTTCTGCTTTTCGCTTCTTCTGTTGATTCCGTGCTGGGCGCGCACGGAAACCGTCCAGGGCCGCGCGGCCCTGCCCACGCTCCAGCAGCGCCCACCACGAGGGGCCTCGCCGTTGGCCGTCACCTACGGCAGCGCACGCGCCAGCATCGCCGCCACATCCACCCCTGCCGGCAGCGTGCCGAATGCCAACCCATGCTCGCCGTGCAACCGGCTGCGGATGAACGCTTCGGCCATTGGACTGCGTGCACGCAGCAACAGCGCGGCCTGCAGCAGCAAGGCAGTGCGTTCGCAGAAGACCCGTGCCTGTGCCTCCTCCGGCGCCGCCGCATCGCGCCACTGCTGCAGTGCCGACGCATAACGCGCATCACGATCGGCCACCGCCTCCAGTTCACCGTGCAGCGCCGCCAGCACCTCCGGCTCGCGCGCCAGCGCGCGCAGCACATCCAGGCACTGGATGTTGCCGCTGCCTTCCCAGATCGAATTCAACGGTGCCTGCCGGTACAGCCGCGGCAACATCGATTCCTCCACGTAGCCGGCACCGCCCAGGCATTCCTGCGCTTCGTTGACGAACGCAGGTGCGCGCTTGCATATCCAGTACTTGCCCAAGGCCGTACCCAGCCGCGCGAGCGCGGCCTCGGCCGGATCGCTGCCAGCGCGATCGACCGCGCGTGCGATGCGCATCGCCAGCACCGTGGCCGCTTCCGATTCCAGCGCCAGATCGGCCAGCACGTTGCCCATCAGCGGATGGTCCATCAGTGGCTTGCCGAAGGTGCGCCGATGCCGCGCGTGATGCAGCGCCTGCGTCAGCGCCATGCGCATTTCCGCCGCAGCGCCCAGCATGCAGTCCAGCCGGGTCATCATCACCATGCCGATGATGGTGGCCACCCCGCGTCCCTCCTCGCCCACACGCCAGGCCTGTGCGCCACAGAACTCCACTTCGCTGGATGCGTTGGCCCAGTCGCCCAGCTTGTCCTTCAAGCGCATCAGGCGGAATGCATTGCGATCGCCGTCGGCCAGGCGCCGTGGCATCAGCAGGCAGGTCAATCCGGCCGGCGCCTGCGCCAGTACCAGGAAGCCATCGCACATGGGTGCGGAGAAAAACCATTTGTGGCCGATCAGCCGATAGCGCTCGCCGTCGATGGGTTCGGCGCGGGTGGTGTTGGCGCGCACATCCGAACCACCCTGCTTCTCGGTCATGCCCATGCCCAGGGTGATGCCGGCCTTGTCGGCCACTGGCACATCGCGCGGGTCGTATACCGGTGCGGCGGCCTTGCGCGACCACTCGGCCAGATGCGGCTGCCCGCGCAGCACGGCTACCGCGGCGTGGGTCATGGTCAACGGGCAGCTGGTGCCGGCCTCGGCCTGGTGGTGCAGGTAGCTCAGCGCAGCGCGCGCGACATGCGCGCCGGGCTGCGGCTCGTGCCAGGACAACCCTGCCACGCCATGTTCCTTGGCCGTCTGCATCAACTGGTGATACGCCGGATGGAATTCCACGGTATCGATGCGATGGCCCTGTGCATCATGGGTACGCAGGCGTGGGCGATCGCGGTTGGCGTCGAAGCCGATGCGGTACAGCGCGTCGCCGGCCAGCCCTCCGTACACCGCCAACCGCGGTGCGAACGCCGCCGCGCCCTCGCGCTGCACGGCCTCCATCAATGCGATGTCGTCGGTCCACAGCTGCCGGCCGGCGAACGGCGGCGGCTGGTTGAGCACCACATGGGTTTCGTAGGGGGCGCTGCTGTTGAAGCTCGGTCCACTCATCGGTTCCTTCCCCGCCGGCAAGAGGTGTGCGGTCCGATTGTGCCGTATCGCCCGGCAACCCCGCGTTCAGGCCGATTCTCGCCACGTGCACGACCGGACCGCCACAGTGACGGCATGGCAGGCAAAGACGATCTGGTAGTACTGCGGCCGGAAGGGCTGTACTGCGCGGCAGGCGATTTCCATATCGATCCCTGGCGGCCGGTACCGCGCGCGGTCATCACCCATGGCCATGGCGACCATGCGCGTCCGGGCATGGGCGAGTACCACTGCAGCACCGGCAGCGTGCCGATCCTGCGCTGGCGCCTGGGCGATGTGCCGCTGCACGCGCATGCCGAGGGCGTGCCGTTCGCGCTGGGCCGGGTGCAGGTATCGCTGCATCCCGCCGGCCACGTGCTCGGCTCGTCGCAGGTGCGCATCGACGATGGTGAGCAGGTCTGGGTGGCGTCGGGCGACTACAAGCGCCAGCCCGACCCGACCTGCACTGCATTCGAAGTGGTGCCCTGCGATACCTTCATCACCGAGGCGACCTTTGCGCTGCCGATCTACCGCTGGCCCGATACCCGTGCCGTGGCGGCCGAGATCGCCGCCTGGCGCCGCGAGTGCGCGCAGCGGGGCGAAGCGGCAGTGCTGCTCTGCTATGCGCTGGGCAAGGCGCAACGCGTGCTTGCCGAGCTGCGTGCGGTGGATGACCAGCCTGCCTGGCTGCATGGCGCCATCGCCAACGGCGTGGCCGTCTATCGCCAGGCCGGTGTGCCCATGCTCGACACGCTCACCGTTGCCGAACAGGGGCGTCAGCCCGATGCGGCCGGCCAGCTGATCCTGGCCCCACCCTCGGCCGCCGGTACGCCGTGGCTGCGCCGGTTCGGCCGCCACCAGCTCGGTTTCGCCTCGGGTTGGATGCAGTTGCGCGGCAACCGCCGCCGGCGCAACGTCGACCGTGGCTTTGTGATCTCCGACCATGCCGATTGGCCAGCGCTGCTGCAGACCATCACCCAGACCGGCGCGCAGCGGGTCATTGCCACCCACGGCAACACCGATGCGTTGATTCCGTACCTGCGCGAACGCGGCGTTGCCGCCGAAGCGTTCCGCACCGATTTCGGAGGCGAGGAATGAAGGCCTTCGCCGCGCTCTACCAGCGGCTGGATCGCAGCACGGCGACACTGGACAAGCGCGCGGCGTTGATCGATTACTTCCAGCACGCACGCCCGCATGACGCAGCGTGGGCGCTGTACCTGCTCAGCGGCGGCAAAGTGGGCGGCGCGCGGCGGAAGATTGCCGGCAGCGGCGAATTGCGGGCGTGGATCGCCGACGAATCCGGCCTGCCCCCCTGGCTGGTCGAAGACAGCTACGCGCAGGTCGGCGACCTTGCTGAAACGCTTACCCTGCTGCTGGATGATCCGGCCACCGAAGCCGAGGATCGGCCTCTGGCCGACTGGGTCGAACAACACCTGCTTGCCGTTGCCAACCAGCCGGAGCCGGTGCGTCGTGCCGCCGTTGTCGACGGCTGGCGACAGCTGGCATCGGCCGAACGCCTGGTCTTCAACAAGCTGCTGACCGGCGCGCTGCGCGTTGGTGTGTCGCAGCGCGTGGTGCAGCAGGCGTTGGCCGAGTGGTCCGGGCTGGATATCGCCCGTATCGCTCAGCGCATGCTCGGCGACTGGGTGCCCTCCCCCGGCCTGCTTACCACCTTGCTGTCTGCCGAAGAACTGCCGACCGATCGTCAGCAGCCCTACCCGTTCTTCCTCGCTTCGCCGCTGGAAGGCGAGCCCACCGAGCGGCTGGGCGACATCAGCCACTGGCTGCTGGAATGGAAGTGGGATGGCATCCGCCTGCAGTTGCTGCGGCGCCAGGGCGAGGTGGCGTTGTGGTCGCGCGGCGAAGAGCGGCTGGACGGTCGCTTCCCGGAGATCGAGCAGGCGGCAGCGTCTCTGCCCGATGGCTGCGTGCTCGATGGCGAGCTGCTGGCATGGGACGACGCCGACAATCTGCCGCGTGCATTCACCGCCCTGCAGACCCGCATCCAGCGCCGCAAACCCGGCGCCGCCACCCTGCGCAACACGCCGGTACGTGTGCTCGCCTACGATCTGCTTGAGCGCGACGGCGAGGACCTGCGTGCACTGCCGCTGCAGCAGCGACGCGTGCAGTTGGCCGAGGTGATCGGCACGCTCGGCGATCCGCGCATACAGCTGTCGCCCGAGGTGCCAGCCGACGATTGGCAGCATGCCGCGCAGCTGCGCGAAGCATCGCGCGAACGCGGCGTGGAAGGGCTGATGCTCAAGCGTCGTGATTCGGTCTACCAGTCCGGGCGTCGCCGTGGCGACTGGTGGAAGTGGAAGGTCGAACCGCTCACGATCGATGCGGTGTTGCTGTACGCGCAGGCAGGCCATGGTCGGCGCAGCACGCTGTATACCGACTACACCTTCGGCGTCTGGGACGGCGAGACACTGGTTCCAGTGGCCAAGGCCTATTCCGGTCTGGACGACAAGGAAATCCTCGCCCTCGACCGCTGGATCCGCGCGCACACGCGTGAACGCTTCGGCCCGGTGCGCAGCGTAAGTGCTGAACAGGTGTTCGAACTTGGTTTCGAAGCAGTCAACCGCAGCGCGCGCCACAAGTCCGGCATCGCCGTACGCTTTCCACGCATCCTGCGCTGGCGCCACGACAAGCCGGCTGCCGAAGCCGACCACCTGGCCCAGTTGCAGGCGCTGGCGCGATGAAGCGCAGCGATGCGCTGCAGCGCCTGCACGCATGGTTCGGCAGCCGCGGCTGGCGCCCCCTGCCCTTCCAGCGCGCCATGTGGCGTCATTACCTGGCGGGCGAATCTGGCCTGCTGCACACGCCCACCGGCAGTGGCAAGACCCTTGCCATGTTCGGCGGCCCCTTGTTGCAGGCGATGCTCGACCCGCCCCCCGCACCGCGTCGCGCCAGCGCGGTACGCCCGCTGCTGGTGCTGTGGGTAACGCCGCTGCGTGCGCTGGCCAGCGATACCGCACGTGCGCTGCAGGCACCGATCGACGGCCTGGGCCTGGGCTGGCGCGTGGGGCTGCGCAGCGGCGATGCCAGCAACCGCGACCGGCGCCTGGCCCGCGAAGGTCGCATCGACGTGCTGGTCACCACGCCGGAGTCGCTGGCGCTGTTGCTCAGCTATCCCGATACCCTCGAGCGCATGCGCCAACTGCGCTGCGTGGTGGTGGACGAATGGCACGAACTGCTGGGCAACAAGCGCGGCGTGCTGCTGCAGTTGAATCTGGCGCTGCTGCGTGAGGCAGCCCCGGCGATGCAGCTGTGGGGGCTGTCGGCCACATTGGGCAACCTGCCACAGGCACGCGACGTACTGCTGCCACACCGTCCACAGGCAACGATCGTGGAAGGTGCACGGCAGCGGCCGGTGACGATCCGCAGCCTGCTGCCCGAACCCGGCGAACGCTTTCCATGGGCCGGGCATCTTGGCCTTTCCCAGCTTCCGCGCGTGCTCGACGCGCTGTTCCGTGCACGCAGCAGCCTGCTCTTCACCAATACCCGTGCGCAGGCGGAACTGTGGCACCAGGCCCTCGCAGCCGTGTGGCCGGAAGATGCCGGCACGCTCGCCCTGCACCATGGATCATTGGATCCCACGCTGCGACAGCAGGTCGAGGACGGACTGCGTGCGGGCACGCTGCGGTGCGTGGTGGCCACCTCCAGCCTGGATCTGGGCGTGGACTTTCCGGAAGTGGACCAGGTGCTGCAGCTGGGCAGCCCGAAGGGCGTGGCGCGCCTGCGCCAGCGCGCCGGGCGTGCGCGCCATCGGCCCGGTGCCAACGGCCAGATACTGTGCATTCCCAGCCATGCGCTGGAACTGGCCGAGTACGCGGCGGCCCGGCACGCGTTGCATGACGGGGTGATCGAAGCGCGACGTCCTCCCACGTTGTCGCTGGACGTATTGGCCCAGCACGCCGTCAGCCGCGCGCTGGCGGGCGGCTTCAACGCCGATGCACTGCTGGAACAGGTCCGTGGCACGCATGCCTTCGCCGCGCTGGAGGACGCACAGTGGAATGCGGTGATCGATTTCATCGTGCAGGGCGGACGTGCATTGTCCCGGTACCCTGAGTTCCACAAGGTGGTACGCGATGCCGACGGCGTGTACCGCATGCCCGATCGCCGCCAGGCGCTGCGCCATCGGCTGTCGATCGGGACCATCAGCAGCGACGGCAGCGTGCGCGTACAGTTCCTGCGTGGCGGCAGCCTGGGCGCGGTGGAAGAGCAGTTCGCCAGCCGCCTGCGCCGCGGCGACCGTTTCCAGTTTGCGGGGCGGCTGCTGGAGCTGGTGCAGCTGCGCGACATGACCGCGTTCGTGCGCGTGGCGCGCGGTGGTGGTGATGGCGTGGTACCGCGCTGGCAGGGCGGTCAACTGCCACTGTCGATGCCCTTGGGCCGCGAACTGGAAAAGGTGCTGTCAGGCGCCGACCAGAGCGCGGAGTCGCGGTGGCTTGCACCGCTGCTGGCATTGCAGTCGCAGCTGTCTGCGGCGCCATCGCCCGACCACCTGCTGGTGGAAGACGTGCGCCGACGCGAAGGCCAGTTCCTGTTCGTCTATCCCTTTGCGGGCCGCCATGTGCACGAAGCGCTGGCCGCGCTGCTGGCCCTTCGCTGCACCCGTCGGCAACGCAACAGCATCGGCTATGCAGTGAATGACCATGGCCTGGTGCTCGCTCCGGCCACGCCGGTGGATCTGCAGGAACAGGACTGGCGGGCAATGCTGGATGCTGGCGATCTGCTGCAGGACCTGCGCGAAGCGGTGAACCTGGGCGAGCTGGCGCGCCGCCAGTTCCGCGGCATCGCGCGCGTAGCGGGCCTGCTGGTACCCAGCCTGCCGGGTGGCATGCCACGCTCGCTGCGCCAGCTGCAGGCCTCCGCCGGACTGCTGCATGACGTGCTGCGCGAGCACGACCCGGAGCATCTGCTGCTGGCATTGGCCGAGCAGGAAGTACTGCACGACAGCCTCGACCTGCCCGGGTTGCAGCAGGTGCTGGCACGCATCGCCACACGTTCGTTGTCCCTGCAGCGGCCCTCATCACTGACCCCGCTGGCATTTCCCTTGTGGGCCGAACGCCTGCGTGGGCAGTTCAGCAATGAAGACTGGCGTACGCGCGTGCAGCGTGCCGCGCAGCAGCTGGAGCGCCGCCATGGCCGCTGATCTTCCGCTGCAGCTGGGAGGTGAGTCGATGCTGCTGCTCGGCGGCCGGGCGCTGCTGTGGCCGGCGCAGCGCGCGCTGTTGATCGCCGACCTGCACCTGGGCAAGGCGGACGTGTTCCGGCGTGCGGGAATCGCCCTGCCGTCGGGCGGCACCGGCAATGACCTGCAGCGCCTGCAGGACCTGGTGACCATGCACCAGTGCCAGCAACTATGGATCCTCGGCGACGTCCTGCACGGCCCGGCGCATCGCGCGGCCTGGTATCAGCAATGGCTTGGCTGGCGCGAACATCACGCCGCGCTGGAGATCCACGTGGTGCGCGGCAATCACGACCGTGATCTGCCGAAGGCGGCGCTGCAGGTGCAGATGCATGACGACGCGCGATGGGGACCGTTCCTGCTGCGGCACGAGCCGCTGGCCGATGCCTCCGCGCACGTGCTGGCGGGCCATGTGCATCCGCAGGTTGCGTTGCCGGCACTGCGTCGGCGCTTCCCCGCGTTCTGGCTGCGCCAGGGCGTGACCATCCTGCCGGCATTCTCGGCATTCACCGCCGGTGTGGTGCCTGTACTGGCGCCGGGCGAACAGCTGCTCGCCTGTGTGGAAGACAGCGTAGTGCCGCTACCGGTTCGCTGACGCGTCGAGACCTGCGCGGGATTACGACGGGCGGGCGGCGATTCCGTGCATCAGGCTGAAATCCTGCGTCGCCTCGTCGGCGTGGCGCGGCAGTGCCTGTATCGCCATCAGCATTTCCTGCGCGCAGGCGCGGATATGGCCGTGGCTTTCCGGTGATGCGTGGCTGATCAGACTGCCGACATGAAACTCGAACACATCTTCCAGTACGTCGGGCTGGTCCTCGTGCAGCATCCGCAGCAGACCGCGCAGCTTGCAGATTTCCGATTCCAGCTTCTCGACCGCGAACAACATGGCATCCTCCTCGTGCATCGTGCGGCGCATCCGGGCCGCAGCAGGCAACGACAGCGGCGCCACCCGGGCCACGCGATGATCGATCACGAAAAGGAAAGCGGGCGACGCGGCTGCCGCGTGCTCATCTCTTGTCGCACATACGGGGTGAGGCAATCGTTAAGTGCCGTAACGAAAGGCTTCACGCGGTGGCCGGCATTTCCACGCCCTGTAGCGGCAGGGGCGCAGCGGCAAGCGCCTGGATGAATGCCGGATCGAGCGGCAACGCGCCCAGCCATCCGTGCTGGGTGCCGCTGAGCACGCGCAGCATGTGCCCGCGCCCGCCAGGCAGTCGTCCCATCGGTCCCAGCAGCACATCGCGCGCCTTTGCCCACGCATCGCGATCGGACTGGAACAGCGGCGTCAGCCAGCGGCTCCAGCGTTGATAGACCGCCACATGCGCACGTCGTTGCGCCTGGTAGGCCTGCAATGCCGGTTCGCCACCACCATGGGTGCGTAACGCGTCGCGCAGTGCCAGTGCATCCAGCAGCGCCATGTTCACGCCCTGCCCCAGCTGCGGGCTCATCGCATGTGCTGCATCGCCTGCCAGCACCAGCCGCCCCTGATGCCAACGCTTCATCACGGCATCGCGGTACACCGCGCGCGCCAGTTGACCAGCGTCACGCAGATGGGCAAAGCGCGCGCCCGCCTGTGGCCACAGCGCATGCAGTTCTTCCAGCCACGGCGCCATGCCGTCGCCCTGCCAGCGGTCGAAATCCGCACGCGGCAGGCTCCAGAAGAAGCTCAGGCGAGGCGTGTCGTCACCGGGTCGGGTGCCCACCGGCAGCAGGCCGATCATCTTGCGCGCGGCGACGTAGCGCTGCCGCAGCTGCTCCATGTGTGGCCAGTCTTCGGCCGGCAACAGGCACCACAGCGCACCCCACGGGTACACCCGGTCCAGCGCCGCGCCACCGTCGACGGCGTTGCGCAGCGTAGAGGCGGCGCCGTCGGCGGCAACCACCAGATCGAACGGTCCGTGCGTGCGACCGTCGCTGTCGCGCAGCCGCCCCTGCTGGTGATCGACCTCGACGATGGTTGTGCCCACGTGCAGCTCGCCGGCGCCTTCACGCGCCTGGTCCAGCACCGAGAACAACGCCCCGCGCTGCATGCCCATGCCGTGCAGGCGCGTATCCAGGCCGTCATAGCCCATGTCCATCACCGCGCGCTCGCACGGCGTATCGCCATACAGCCTTCGCACCGGCATGGCGTAGCCACGCACGGCCTCAAGCAGGCCCATCTGCCACAGCACCTGCAGTCCGCTGGGCTGCAGCAGGAATCCCGCACCCACCGGCCCGGGGGTCGGCACGCGTTCGAAGATCTCCACCTCGTGGCCATCACGGGTGAGCAGGATGGCCAATGCCTGGCCAGCGGTGCCGTATCCAATCACGGCGATGCGCAGTCGTTCCGTCATGCCTGCATTGTGCCATCGGCGCAGGGGCGGTACATCAGCTGCCCCCTCTTCCGAGCAGATGTGCATCGGGCTCCGCCACCATTGCCGGCTCTCCTGCGAATGTCCCCCGGCAGCCTCTGCGCGGCTGCCTCCTCCTTTACTTCGCAGGAGAGCCGGCAATGGTGGCAGCGCTCAGCTTTCATGGCCTCTGTTGGCGCGCGCGATTCCGCAACGGGAGCGCCTGTCCTTGCGTGCGAAGTAAAGGAGGAGGCGATGGCCGCAGGCCGGCGCCGGGGGACATTCGCACGCAAGGACGGGCGCTCCCGCCGCAAGAGCGTCTTCACGGCCAGCAAAAAAAAACCCCGCCGAAGCGGGGTTTTCAACGCACTATCGAGTGGATCACTCGGCCGGAACGATGTTCGAGGCCTGGGCGCCCTTCGGGCCCTGGGTCACGTCGTAGGTGACCTTCTGGCCTTCCTGCAGACTGCGGAAGCCCTTGGAGTTGATCGCGGAGAAGTGCGCGAAGACGTCGGCGCTGCCGTCCTCCGGCGAGATGAAGCCAAATCCCTTGGCGTCGTTGAACCACTTGACGGTACCGTTCGGCATGGTGATGCGTGACCTTATGCAATGAATGGGTGGTGTACGCTGAACCCGCGCACAAGCTGAGTATGCAAAGCTTGTTACGCGAAGACAATCACCCCCGCGCCAATTCGCCGACCAGTTCCGGAAGTCCGTTGCTGGCGGCCTGCACATTGGCGAGCACTTCGGCCATGGTGATCTCCTCACCATCACCGCACCCGGCGGCCCAGTTGGCAACGATCGCCAGGCAGGCGTAATCCAGCCCCAGCTCACGCGCCAGCGCCGCTTCGGGCATGCCGGTCATGCCGACCAGATCGCAGCCATCGCGGCGCATGCGCGCGATCTCGGCGATGGTTTCCAGCCGCGGGCCCTGGGTCGCGCCATAGCAGCCGCCATCGTGGACCTTCACACCGGTCACCTTCGCCGCCGCCAGGATCTTGCTGCGCAGCATCGGCGTATACGGATGGCCGAAGTCGACGTGCACCACGTCGGTGCCCTCTTCTTCGCAGATCGTGCTGATGCGGCCCCAGGTGTAATCGATTACCTGATCCGGGCAGGCCAGCACGCGCGGACCGAAATCGTCACCGATGCCACCGACCGTGTTCAGCGCCAGCACCCGCTGCGCGCCGATCTGCTGCAGCGCGGCCAGGTTGGCCCGGTAGTTGATCTTGTGCGGCGGCAACGAATGGCCTTCACCATGGCGTGCAAGGAAGGCCACGCGATGACCGAGCAATGTCCCGACCCGCACCGGGCCGGACGGCTTGCCGAAGCGGGTGTCGACTTCGTGGGTCTGCACGTCGTCAAGCTTGGCCAGGTTGTAGACACCGGTACCGCCAATCACGGCCAGGGCGATCTGTTGCATGGAAAGCACTCCAGAGAAAAAAGAACGCCGGCACCCGAGGATGCCGGCGGCGGGAAACGCAGGCCGCAGGCGGCCGCGTTGTTATTCCTTCATCGCGTAGATGGCCGGCACGCAGCGCAGGGTTTCGTTGACGTCCATGCCGAAACCGAACACGTAGCGATCCGGCAGCTCGATGCCGGCATAGTCGGCGGTGACGTCCGGCAGCGCGCGATCGTGCTTCTTCACGGTCATCGCGGCAATGCGCACGTCGGTCGCGCCCTGCTCCAGGCACCAGGTACGCACGCCCTGCAGGGTGTAACCCTCGTCGAGGATGTCATCGACCAGCAGCACGCGGCGGCCGAACAGCGCCGTGGCCGGCTTGTGCTTCCACACCAGGTCGCCGCCGGTGGTCTCACCGCGGTAACGGGTGGCGTGCAGGTAATCGAACTGCACGTCCTGGCCACGCGCGCCCAGCTCCAGTGCCAGCTGGCCGGCGAACGGCAGCGCACCGTGCATGATCGACAGGAACAGCGGCACCTCGCCCTGGTAGTCGCGCGCGATGGCGTCGGCGATGCCGGCAATGGCCTTGTCGATGGTGGGGCGGTCGACCAGCAGGTCGGCTTGGGCCAGGGCCTGGGAAATGGTGAGGTTCGGCATCAGACGGTTCTTCCAAGGGTTTGCAGCAGACGGGATTGGGTGTCGCCATGGCGGGCATCGGCCAGCAGGCCATCCCAGCCAAGCGCGCCGCGGCCGAGCAGGCCCAGCAGCGCAGCGGTATTGAGGGAGCGTCCCTGCACCGCGTGCAGGGCTTCATCGACCAGCTCCGGGTGGCAGACCAGCACCACATCGCAGCCGGCATCCAGGTGTGCGTGCACGCGTGCCGGCACGCCACCGGCGCTGTGCGAGGCGGCCATGCCGATGTCATCGGAGAACACCACGCCGCGGAAGCCGAGCTCGCCACGCAGGATCTGCTGGATCCAGCGCGGCGAGTAACCAGCGGGTTCCGGTGCGACCTGCGGGTAGATCACGTGCGCCATCATCACCGCATCGGCGCCGGCGGCGATACCGGCCGTGAACGGGACCAGATCCTGTGCGCGCAGTTCATCCAGCGCACGCGGATCGATCGCGGTATCCACGTGGGTGTCTTCCAGCACGGTGCCATGGCCGGGGAAATGCTTGAGGGTGGCGGCCATGCCGACCGCATGCATGCCGCGTACGTAGGCGGCGGTGAACGCGGCCACGACCTGCGGGTCTTCACTGAAGGCACGATTGCCGATGGCGCGATTGCCACGGCCGAGGTCGACCACCGGGGCGAAGCTCAGGTCCACGCCGCTGGCACGGACCTCACTGGCCATCAGCCAGGCGTGCTGCTCGGCCAATGCCAGCGCAGCGTCGGGATCCCTGGCGTACTGGACACCGATGTCCTGCAGCGGCGGCAGTTCGCTGAAGCCCTCACGGAAGCGCTGCACGCGACCGCCTTCCTGGTCCACGCAGATCAACTGCGGGCGCGGTGCGGCAGCGCGGATCGCCGCGGACAGTTCGGTCACCTGCTGCCGCGAAGCGAAGTTGCGCTTGAACAGCACCACCCCGGCCACAGCATCGTGCTGCAGCCACTCACGTTCCTGGGCGGTCAGTTCAGTACCGGCAACGCCGATCAGCAGCATGGTCGATCTCCACAACGGGCGCCCGCATGGCGCAGTGCCGCATTGTCGCAGAACCGGCCAACAGGCGCAGTGGTCAAAAAGGGGGACGGAGGGGATCAAGGCGCAATCGACCCACTGGTGCCGGATGCGACTCAATCCCCTCCGTCCCCTTCTGCGGGTCGGTCAGACCTTGCAGCCGTCCGCGCCGCAGGCGTCGTCGCCGCCGTCCGGGGCACCCTCCGCGCCCTGCCCTGCCGCCTGCTCGGCGGCGATCTGACGCAGCGCGTTGGCGAAGGCTTCCGGGGGCTGGGCTCCGGAAACCGCCCAGCGGCCGTCGATGACGAAGGTGGGCACCGAGGAGATACCCAGTGCGTGGGCCTGCGCCAGGCCCGCTTCCACTTCGGCCAGGCCACGATCGCCGGCCAGCATCTGCTGGATCTCATCTGCGGCAAGGCCACCGGCGGCGCCGGCCTCGACCAGCACCGCCGGGTCGGCCAGATTCTGTCCATGCTCGAAATGGGCGCGGAACAGCGCCTCACCGACGGCCTCCTGCACGCCGTGCTGGCCAGCCAGCCACAACAGGCGATGCGCCGGCAGCGTGGTTACCCGCACCTGGCCCTGGCTGAAGTCCATCGGCAGGCCCTCGGCCCGCGCAGCGGTCTGGGTCTGGCCCAGAATCTGCTCGGTGCGCTCGGCACCGCCGAACTTGCGCACATAGGCCTCGCGCAGTGGCACCGGGGTGGCGTCCGCATCGGGGTCAAGCTGGAACGGCTGCCAGTGGATCTCGAGTTCGGGCGCATCGGCGCCCAGCAACTGCACACCCTGCTGGAAGCGATGCTTGCCGATCCAGCACCAGGGGCAGACCACGTCGGAGTAGATGTCGATTCTCATCCCCCCGACATGGGGGCCGACACCCTCGAAAAAAGGGGACGGAGGGTTTCACCACTGTGAATAGGGGCGGCTGGCCAGAGCGACGTTGTAGTAGCGGGCGTCGTCGGTCACTTCGGCGCCGATCCAGTCCGGCAGCTCGATGGCCTGGTCGGCGCTGTCCAGCTCGACTTCGGCGACCACCAGGCCGGCGTTGTCGCCGAGGAACTCGTCCACTTCCCAGGTCAGGCCGGCGTACTCGACCAGATGCCGGCGCTTGTCGATCAGGCCGCCGACGCACAGCGCCAGCAGGTCGCGCGCATCCTGCACCGGAATCGGGTAGTCGAACTCCTGCCGGGTATGGCCCAGGGTGCGCGACTTCAGGTTCAGCGCGGCCTTGTCGCCTTCAATGCGGACCCGCACCGAGGCGTTCTGGGTGCCGCGGTCGAGTGCGCCCAGATCGTTGATGTAGCCCTGCGCCATCGGGATGACCCGGTGCGCAGCGGTGCGCCACCCATCATGGGTGACGAGGAATTTGCGTTCGATTTCGATGCCCATGGGCACAGTATGCGGCTCACGCCAGACGCTGCCTATCGGCGCGGCGACGGGCACGACTACACTGCGCGGCCCCCAACCACGGAATGGTCGCTCATGATGCTTTCCCATCGCCTTCGTCGCTGTCTTGCCCTGTCGGCGCTGCTGCCGTGCGCCGTTGCCAGCGCCGGATCGGCGGCGGTACCTTCGCTGCAGCAGGCACAGGCTGCGATGGACCGGATGTTCGACCTGGCCGTTGCCGATCGCCCCGCCAGCGACAGCAGCCGCCTGGTTGCCGAGACCTTCCGGCCCCGTCTGCAGACCCTGGACAGCTGTGCCCCCGCCGAGGCCGGCGACGCCTTCGATTGCATCGCCACCGCCAGCGCAGGCATCGAATCGCGACCGCAGCTGCTGCGGCTGGCCTTGGTGGACGGCGTGTGGACACTGCCTGACCAGCGCAATGTGCCCGTACCGGCGCCGCCCCGGGAAAGGGTGCAGGCGCTGTTGCGCGAACGGATCGCCGGGCAGGCGCAGCAGCAGGCCGACCCTGCCCTGCGCGCACGCTTCGAACAGGCTGCCAGCACCCTGCAGGTGCAGGAAGTGAGGAACTGCGAGGTCGCCAGCGACAGGGCCGCCATCGAATGCACCGTGCGCGCAGGCGACGGCAGCGAGCACGGCGAGCAGTCCATGGCCTTCGTGCGCGTGGACGGCCAGTGGCAGAACGCCCCGGCCGACTGAACGCATTGCCTGCCTGCAAGCGGCAAGGCAGGAGCCGGGCAGCCCCCGGCGCTGCAGGCATCAGCGCTTTTCGAACACCGCGATGCTTTCCACGTGCGCGGTATGCGGGAACATGTCCATCGCACCGGCGCTGACCAGGGTGAAGCCCTGTTCGTTGACCAGGTAGCCGGCATCGCGGGCCAGCGAGCCCGGATGGCAGCTGACATAGACGATGCGCTTGAACTGCTTCAACGGCAGCTGCTGCAGCACTTCGATGGCGCCCGAACGCGGCGGATCCAGCAGCAGCTTGTCAAAGCCCTGGCGCATCCATGCCGTGCTGCGCTGGTCCTGGGTGAGGTCGGCGCTGTAGAACTGCGCGTTGGTCAGCCCGTTGCGCTCGGCGTTCTCACGCGCACGCGCCACTAGCCCGGCATCACCTTCCACGCCCACCACTTCGCGCACCTTGCGCGCCAGCGGCAGGGTGAAGTTGCCCAGGCCACAGAACAGGTCCAGCACGCGCTCGTCGGCACCCGGCTCGAGCAGGTCCAGCGCGTGGGCGATCATCTTCTCGTTGAGCTTGGCATTGACCTGGATGAAATCCAGCGGACGGAACGCCAGTTCGACATCCCACGGCGCCAGCCGGAACGAAAGCGCCACGCCCTGCCCATCCAGCGGCTGCACGGTATCCACGCCGCCCGACTGCAGGTAGATGACAAAACCGTGCTGTTGGCCAAAGGCCGCCCAGGCGGCACGATCGGCATCACTCAGCGGCTGCAGGTGGCGCACGGTCAGCACCACGGCCTGGTCACCGGCGATGAACTCGATCTGCGGGATGTCGCGCTTGCCATCCAGGGATTCGATGAAGGTCGACAGCACCTCCACCTTGGTGCCGATCTCGGGGATCACGGTCAGGCACTGCTGCAGGTCCGCGACGAAGCGCGGGTCCTGCTCGCGGAAGCCGACCAGGGTCTTGTCCTTCTTCTCGACCCGGCGCACCGAGAACCGGCCCTTGCGGCGGTAGCCCCAGCTGTCACCCACCAGCGGCGGCAGCACGGTGCCCGGCTTCACATGGCCGATGCGCTCCAGGTTGTCCATCAGCACGCGCTGCTTGGCGACGATCTGCTGGTCTTCGTCCAGGTGCTGCAGCACGCAGCCGGCGCAGGTGCCGAAATGCGGGCACTTGGGGGTCACCCGCTGCGGCGAGGCCTGCAGCACTTCCACCGTGCGCGCCTCATCGAAGTGGCGGCTGCGGGCGGTCTGTTCGGCCATCACCACTTCGCCCGGCAGGGCGCCGCTGATGAAGGTGACCTTGCCGCCCTCGCCTTCACGGCGGGCAACACCGCGACCATCATGGCTGAGGTCGAGGATCTCGGTCTGGAAGGGAGTACGGTCGATACGGGAGCGGGATCGGGCCACGTGGCAACAGGCTGCGGGCAAAAGTGGGGGCGTATTGTCGCAGATCCTGACCAGCAGGGCCGCTGGCCGCTTGCGCCCGCCGCCGCCGTGCTTGATGATTGACCCCAGCTGACATGGAGGCAGCCCTGATGCAGATGACCCCGCGGGCCAGTCGACCCCGCTTCCTGCTTGTCGAGGACGACATCATCAGCCGTGGTTTTTTCAAAGCGGCGTTGGAAACGTTACCAGCGGATGTGGACACCGCCGACTCACTGGCCAGCGCCCTGGCGCGCGCCGAACCCGGTGCCCACGATCTGTGGCTGATCGACGTCAACCTGCCTGATGGCAACGGTGCCCAGCTGTTGCACCAGCTGCGCCGCTCGCACCCGGACACCCCGGCGCTGGCGCACACCGCCGACGGCGATGCTGCCATTCACGCCCGCCTGCGCGAGGCGGGTTTCAGCGACACCCTGGTCAAACCGCTGGGCCGTGACCAACTGCTGAAGGCGGTCCGTCGTGCGCTGGTCAACAGCCCCGCCGGTTCCACGGTGCCGCCGGCGGCGGTCGAGCTGGCCCTGGAGGACTGGGACGAAACCGCCGCCCTGGCCGCGCTCAATGGCCAACGCAACCACCTGATCGCCCTGCGCGAGCTGTTCCTGGCCGAACTGCCGGGCGTGCGCGATGCGGTCGAACAGGCGGTGGACCAGCATGACGAGCGCCAGCTGCGCAGCCAGCTGCACCGGTTGCAGGCCAGCTGCGGGTTCGTGGGTGCAGCGCGACTGGCACGTGCGGTACGGCAGCTGCATCACACGCCCGAATCGGGGCAGGCACAGGCGGGGTTCCGCGCGGCGGTGGCTGCCCTGCTGCACTGAGGGTTGGTCGGCAGGGCTGCGCCCTGCACCCGCCGAAGCTGACGTCAAATTCAACGTCAAAAGCGTGCATCCCGTGGGATGGCGGGGCGGTGTCGGAGTGCGGGGACGCCGTGAACCCATCCATGGGGGCTTGGCAGCCGCATCCATGCGGCTGACACCCCGCACTCCGACACCGCCCCACCTCTGACAGATTTCCGCGATCTGGTAGATCCACGCCATGCGTGGATGAATCTCCATCGAAATCGAATATTTCGATATTGGATCGAAGAGCATCCACGCATGGCGTGGATCTACGTGTCGACCAAGGTCGACACCTACCAGAGGCGGAAGCCGTTCCGACAGCTCGCGGACAATTGTCGAAGGCGGGGTGGGTCCGGTTGCGGGGGTGTCCGCGGCATGGATGCCGCGGCCAAGCCCCCAGGGATGGGTTTACGGCGTCCCCCGCTACCGGCCCCACCCCGCCTACCCACGGATAGCCAGCTTTTGCCGTTGACGTTGACGTTGACGTTGATTCGGCAGGTGCAGGGCTGCAAGCCCTGCCGAACACCCCTCAACGCCGGGGTGTCAGCTGCTCCAGCATCTCCCACGACTTCAACCCGCGCGCGCCCAGGTGATGGGCCAGCACCCGCCGCATCGGCAGGCGCAGGCTGGCCAGATCGGCGGCTTCCGGTTCGTCGTCGGCTGCCAGGGCCAGCAGTGCCGAGCCGGTAGCCGCCGCGCGACGCTCGCCGCCACGCTCGCTGAGCAGGCGCTGCGGTCCTTCCTGCGGGTCCAGTTCATAGCGCGCCGCCGGGTCAATCGGCTGGCCATCGCTGGCGGTCTCCAGATCGAAACCCACGCCCAGCGCCGCCAGCAGCTCGCGTTCGAAACGGCGCAGGGTCCAGGCCAATCCGGCCCCCACGGCCAGGCGCGCACGCGCCTCACCAAAGGCCAGGTACAACTCCGGCAGCGGGTCCTGGCGTGGTGCCAGGCGCAGGGTCAACTCGCTGAGATAGAACCCGGCCAGCATGGCCTGGCCGAGCAGACGCGGCGCCACATCCAGCGCCTCAGCACCGCGCAGCTGGGCCAGTTCGCCACGCTGCAGCGCGCTGAAGCGGATCCACTGCAGTGGCTGCAGGGCCGCTCGCAGCACCTGGCCCTTGGCCGTGGAAACACCGCGCGCGAGCAGGCCGATCCGGCCGTGCTCGGCGCTCAATACCTCGACCAGCAGGCTGGTCTCGCGATAGGCCCGCGCATGCAGCACGAAGCCGGTGTCGTCCTCGATCAGCATCGAAGCGACCGTCGCGGCTTATTCGTAGCCGAAGGCCTTCAGCGCGGCCTCGTCATCGGACCAGCCCTCACGCACGCGCACCCAGGTTTCCAGGAACACCTTGGCACCGAACAGACGCTCCATCTGCAGGCGGGACTTGGCCCCGATCTCCTTCAGGCGGGTGCCGCCCTTGCCGATCACGATCGCCTTCTGGCCTTCGCGCTCGACCCAGATCACCGCACCGATGCGCAGCAGGTTGCCGTCCTCGGTGAAGCGCTCGATCTCCACCGTGGTGGCGTACGGCAGCTCTTCGCCCAACTGGCGCATCAGCTGTTCACGCACCAGTTCGCCGGCCAGGAAGCGCTGGCTGCGGTCGGTGATCTCGTCTTCGCCGAACATCGGCGGGGCTTCCGGCAACAGCGCCAGCACGTCACGGACCAGGGCTTCCAGGCCGTTGCGCTTCTGCGCCGAAATCGGATGCACCGACGAGAAATCACGGCCGGCGGTCACTTCCTGCAGGAACGGCAGCAGTGCGCCCTTGTCCTTCATGCGGTCGATCTTGTTGACCACCAGCACCACCGGGATACCGGCGTCGCGCAGCACATTGAAGGCCAGGCTGTCCTCTTCGTCCCAGCGACCGGCTTCGATCACCAGCAGGCCGGCGTCGACGCCTTCCAGCGAGCCGCGGGCAGCGCGGTTCATGACCCGGTTCATCGCCCGCTTCTGCACCTTGTGCAGGCCGGGCGTGTCGACCAGCACCAGCTGCCCTTCCGGGTAGGTGGCGATGCCCAGCAGGCGGTGACGGGTGGTCTGCGGCCGGTTGGACACGATGCTGACCTTGGCCCCGACCAAGGCATTGGTCAGGGTCGATTTGCCCACGTTGGGGCGGCCGATGACGGCCACGCTGCCGCAATGATGGGGAGTTTGTTCGCTCACTTGGAATCCAGTTGTTCAAGGACGGCCGCAGCCGCTTGTTGTTCGGCAATCCGCCGCGAGGAGCCTTCGCCCTCGGTGCTGGCGGCGGGGTCGGCTACGTTGCAGCGTACCCGGAAGTGTTTGGCGTGGTCGTCACCGGATTCTGACACCAGTTCGTACTGTGGCAACGCCTTCTGTCGGCCCTGCAGCCATTCCTGCAGGCGGGTCTTGGGGTCCTTCTCCGGTCGCCCGGTGGCCGGCAGCGCCTCCATCGAGGCGGCAAACCAGGGCAGGACCATCGCCCGGCAGGCTTCAAAACCCACGTCCAGGTAGATCGCAGCAACCACGGCCTCGAATGCATCGGCCAAGGTCGAGTCGCGGCGATGGCCGCCGGACTTCATTTCGCCGGGGCCCATCGTCAGCCGGTCACCCAGCTGCAGGGTCCGCGCGATCACCGCCAGCGCACCCTCGCGGACCAGCTCGGCGCGGGCGCGGGTCATCGCGCCTTCGTCCGCCTTGGGCCAGCGCAGGTACAACGCCTCGGCGACCATCATGTTGACGATGCTGTCGCCAAGGAACTCCAGCCGCTCGTTATGCGGCGCGCCGGCACTGCGATGGGTCAGCGCCTGCTTGAGCAGGTCTGGGTCGCGGAAGGCGTGACCGATCAGGTCTTCACGTTGGAAAGATTTATTCGGCACCGCTACGGGTCAGGTCCTGGGAAGAATCGAATTTGCCAACCACATCCAGGTTGCCGACCAGTTGGCGGCGCACTTCGTAGTTGACCTTGAGGGTCCAGCCATTGTCGCGACGGTCGAACTTGACGTTGGCCGGCTTCACGTTGTCCGAGTAGTTGATGTACAGCCGCTTGAAGAACAGTTCCTGGATGTTGGCCGGCGCCATGCTGCCGATGCCCGGTTCCTTGGCCAGGCTCTTCATCGCCGAGCGCACCGCGTAATACTCCTGGTACATCGGGAACAGCTTCATGCCGATGTAGAGGAAGAAGCCAACCACGATCAGGACCGTCAGGAACGAGGTCAGGGTCATGCCGCGCTGCGTGTTCATCGTCTTCATTGCGTTCTCCCCAGATACGCGAGTGGATGTGAAGTCAGTTGATGCTCGAGCCGATCCGCGACGGTTCGAAGCCGTCCTTGCAGAACCAGCCCTGGCAGTTCAGCCAGATCAGGAATGCCTTGCCGCGCAGGTTCTCTTCCGGCAGCAGGCCCCAGAAACGGCCGTCGTCGCTGTTGTCGCGATTGTCGCCCATCACCAGGTACTTGCCGGCCGGCACGGTCCACTGGCCCTGGCCACGCGGATAATCGGTCTCCAGCACGGTGTGGGTACGGCCCGGCAGGTGCTCGACCAGCAGGTTGGCGCCCTCGCCCTGACCCTTGTGGCCAGCGTAGATGCCCTTGTTGTCGTACTTCAGCGGTTCGCCGTTGAGGATCACCCCGTCGCCTTCGAACACGACGGTGTCGCCCGGCACGCCGATCACGCGCTTGATGAAGTTCTCGCCCTTGGCCGGGTCGTTGTCGCCATGGCCGGGGAAGTGGAAGACCACCACGTCACCACGGGCCGGATCGCCGACCGGCACGAAGCGGGTGTTGGTGATCGGCAGGCGCAGGCCATAGGAGAACTTGTTGACCAGGATGAAATCGCCGATCAGCAGGTTCGGCATCATCGAGCTGGACGGGATCTTGTACGGCTCGGCGATGAAGCTGCGCACGATCAGCACGATCGCCAGCACCGGGAAGAACGCACGCGAGTAGTCCACCAGCACCGGCTCGGTGTCGAGCAGGCCGGCGCGCTGGGCGCGACGCTTGGCCAGGTACAGCTTGTCGGCCAGCAGGATCAGGCCGGAGGCCAGGGTCAGCACGACCAGGAGGATCTCAAACAGTTTCATTCAGGGTCCTTTGCAACGTCACCGGACGATCGGCCCGAAGGCCGGTTTCGGGGCTTATTTGTTGTCCATCTGCAGCACGGCCAGGAAGGCTTCCTGCGGAATTTCCACGCGGCCGACCTGCTTCATGCGCTTCTTGCCTTCCTTCTGCTTTTCCAGAAGCTTCTTCTTGCGCGAAACGTCGCCACCATAGCACTTGGCCAGAACGTTCTTGCGCATGGCCTTGACCGTGGTGCGCGAGATGATCTGCGAGCCGACGGCGGCCTGGATGGCCACGTCGAACTGCTGGCGCGGGATCAGGTCCTTCATCTTTTCGCACAGCTCGCGACCACGACGATCGGCATGGCTGCGATGCACGATCAGCGACAGCGCATCGACCTTGTCGCCGTTGATCAGCACGTCCACGCGCACGAACGGACCGGCATCGAAGCGTACGAAGTGGTAGTCCAGCGAGGCATAGCCACGGCTGACCGACTTCAGCTTGTCGAAGAAGTCCAGCACCACTTCGGCCATCGGCAGCTCGTAGCTGATCTGCACCTGGCTGCCCAGGTAGTTGATGCCGATCTGGCTGCCGCGCTTTTCTTCGCACAGCTTGATGATGTTGCCGATGTACTCCTCGGGAGTGAGCACGTTGGCGCGGATGATCGGCTCGCGGATCTCCTGCACATGGTTCACCGGCGGCAGCTTGGCCGGGTTGTCCATGTTGATGATCGTGCCATCGGTCTTCAGGACTTCATACACCACCGTCGGCGCGGTGCTGATCAGGTCCAGGTTGTATTCGCGCTCCAGGCGCTCCTGCACGATTTCCATGTGCAGCATGCCGAGGAAGCCGCAACGGAAACCGAAGCCCATCGCTTCGGAGCTTTCCGGCTCGAAGCGCAGCGCGGCATCGTTCAGGCGCAGCTTGTCCAGCGCTTCGCGCAGGTCCGGGTAGTCCTCGGCATCGACCGGGAACAGGCCGGCGAACACGCGCGGCTGCATTTCCTGGAAGCCGGGCAGCGGCTTCGGTGCCGGATCGCCGGCCAGGGTCAGGGTGTCACCGACGGGAGCGCCGTGCACGTCCTTGATGCTGGCGGTGACCCAGCCCACTTCGCCCGCGCGCAGTGCCGGCAGCACCTTGCGCTTCGGGGTGAACACACCAACGTTGTCGACCTGGTGATTGCGGCCAGTGGACATCACCTGCAGCTTGTCACCGGCCTTGATCTCGCCCTGCATCACGCGCACCAGCGAGACCACGCCCAGGTAGTTGTCGAACCACGAGTCGATGATCAGCGCCTGCAGCTTGTCGGTATCGCGCGGCACCGGCGGCGGAATGCGATGCACGATCGCTTCCAGCACGTCGACCACGTTCAGGCCGGTCTTGGCGCTGACCGGCACGGCGTCGCTGGCATCGATGCCGATCACGGCCTCGATCTCGGCCTTGGCGCGCTCGATATCGGCGGTGGGCAGGTCGATCTTGTTGATCACCGGCACCACTTCCAGCCCCTGCTCCACGGCGGTGTAGCAGTTGGCCACCGACTGCGCTTCCACGCCCTGGGCCGCATCGACCACCAGCAGCGCGCCCTCGCAGGCGGCCAGCGAGCGGCTGACTTCATAGGAGAAGTCGACGTGGCCGGGGGTGTCGATGAAGTTCAGGTGGTAGGTCTGGCCGTCCTTCGCCACGTACGGCAGCGACACCGACTGCGCCTTGATGGTGATGCCACGTTCGCGCTCGATCGGGTTGGAGTCGAGCACCTGCGCTTCCATCTCGCGGGCCTGGAGGCCGCCGCAGAGCTGGATGATGCGGTCGGCCAGCGTGGACTTGCCGTGGTCGACGTGGGCGATGATGGAGAAGTTGCGGATGTTCCGCATCGAATCAGAGGACATAGAGAGGTGGCGGCGGCGCGCGGCGTCGTCAGGGTAACGGTCGATTATCGCATGCCCGGAGGGCCGCCGCGTGGTTGGCCTGCCGGCACGGCCCCGGAATGGCCGAAGCCCCGCCAGGGCGGGGCTTCGGGGACACCACGAGGGCCGCCGTGAAGGCGGCCATTGGTTGTTACGGGCCGGCCTTGACCGCAACGAACGCGCTGTTGCCGCTGCCGGTACGGACCAGCAGCATGACCACATCGCCCTTCTTATAGCCGGACAGCGCGCGGTTCAGGGCTTCAACGCTGCCGACCGGGGTACTGGCCACCTGCAGGATCACCATGCCCCCGGACAGGCCGGCATCACGGGCGCCCTCGCCCTTCACGGCGGTGATGCGGACACCTTCGCCCGCCTCCAGGCCCAGCTGCTTGCGCTGCGGCGCAGTCAAGTCGGCAACGTCCAACCCCAGCAGGGCATTGGCGCCGGCCTGCGGAGCCGCCGTGTCATTGCCTGCGGACGGGCTGCGGGCATTGCCCTGCGCGTCCTCGGCCAGAGCGGTCAGGGTCGCGCTCAGGTCACGCGGCTTGCCATCGCGGATCACGCCCAGGGTGACGCGGCTGCCCGGTGCCATCGCACCGATCAGCGGCGGCAGATCGGACCAGCTGTTGACCGGCGCACCGTTCACCGTGCGGATCACGTCACCGATCTTGACCCCGGCCTTGGCCGCAGCGCTGTCCGGCACGATCTGGTTGACCAGCGCACCGCGGCTGTCGGGCAGGCCCATCGCCTGCGCCTTCAGGCCGTCGATTTCCTGCACCACCGCGCCGAGCTGGCCACGGGTGACCTTGCCGGTCTTCTTGATCTGCTCGACCGCGCTCATCGCCAGATCGATCGGGATCGCGAAGCTGATGCCCATGTAGCCACCCGAGGCCGAGAAGATCTGCGAATTGATGCCGACCACTTCACCACGGGTGTTCAGCAGCGGGCCGCCGGAATTGCCCTGGTTGATCGCCACGTCGGTCTGGATGAACGGCACATAGCGCTGGTCCGGTCCACCGGTGTTGCGACCGAGGGCACTGACCACGCCAGCGGTAACCGAGTGGTCGAGGCCGAACGGCGAGCCGATCGCGACAACCCACTGACCGGGCTTCAGGCTGTTGGAATCCCCCACGCGCACGGTCGGCAGGTTCTTGCCGTCGATCTTCAGCAGGGCGACGTCATACTGCTGGTCGCTACCGATCACCTTGGCGGTGAACTCGCGACGATCGCCGAGCTTGACCTTCACTTCGCTGGCGTCGGCGACCACGTGGTAATTGGTCAGCACGTAGCCGTCAGGCGAAATGATGAAGCCCGAGCCCATGCCGCGGCCCTTGATGCTGGGGCCGCCGTCCTGCCCGCCAGGGCCCTGCCCGGGCATCGGGAAATCCGGGCCGAAGAAGCGGCGGAAGAACTCGGGCATCTCGTCATCACCCGGGCCCATGCCGCCCCGCGCCTGGCGGTTGCTGCGGACGATGGTGGTGTCGACGTTGACCACACCGGGGCCGACCTGCTCAACCAGGTTGGTGAAGTCAGGCAGACCGCTGACCAACGGCTGCGCCGGTGCGCGTGGGGCCGCAGCGGCGGCGGCAGCCTGCGGCTGGGCGGCAGGCGCCGCCGGTTGGGCACAGGCCACCAGCGGCAGGGTCAGGGCGAACAGGCCAATGGCATGCGTGCGGAGTCGGGGAGTCATCGGACGGCAACCTCCGGGTCGGATGGAAAGGGAAAGAAGCGCCCCGCCGACGGCGGGGCGTGGAACGGTACCCGGCTCAGTCGCGCGGGCGTTGCGACGCCGGCAGGTCGTCCTGCAGGCGTGGCTCGAACGGATAGAACGCAGCGCCACCGGCATGGGCCGGGACACTGGCATTGAGGGCGCCACCGGCGGCGGGCGCCAGGCTGGAGCGCGGCCACGGCCGTGCCTGCAGGTTGCCGACCTCGCCAAAGGGCAGATTGCGCGCGCTACCGGCGGGCATGGTCGGGGTCAGCGGCGCCTG
This sequence comes from Stenotrophomonas sp. RIT309, assembly GCF_000632045.1. Lineage (NCBI taxonomy): Bacteria > Pseudomonadati > Pseudomonadota > Gammaproteobacteria > Lysobacterales > Lysobacteraceae > Stenotrophomonas > Stenotrophomonas sp. RIT309. The sequence continues at coordinate 3,750 of NZ_JFYS01000027.1, read as the reverse complement.
GCTGGCAACCGCGCGCAGCGGTGCGTCATCGCGCTGGGCCACGCGTGCGGCCTGCTGGCTGCGGGTGGCGCTGGCGCGGCGCACATCCTGGCGACGGCTGGCGGCGGCCATGGCCACCGCCGGCACGCTGGCCACGGCCATCGCAGCAGTGTCCACCGACGCCTCGGTGACGGCAGCCGGTTGCTCCGATGCCGGCGGCAACTGCGCCTGGCTGGCGATCACCTGCGGTGCGGAGACATCCACTGGCGGCGCCTCCTGCAGTTTTTCGCGCCCGACGAACAGCGCTACGGCAGCAACCGAAGCGGCCAGCGCACCGCCGCCCCATGCACGCCAACCACTACGGCGGGCCTGACGCTTCGGCTCGGCCAGCGGTGCGGGCTCGGCGGCGATGGCGGCAGCCACGGCGGCGCTGAAACCGGCCGGTGCCAGCAGCGACGCCTGGCCGCGCATGACATCACCCAGCAGCTGCCAGCGTTCCTGGCAGCCAGCCAGTTCCGGATCGTGTTCCATGCGGCGCACCAGGAAGCGCGCCTCGTCTGCCCCCAGCTCGCCGTCGACCAGCGCCGACAGCTGCTGGCGATGGCGTTCGTCCAGGCGTTGCCCGGCGGGAGACTGGTGGTTGTGCGATTCGTTGTTCGGAATGCGGGTCATATACGGCTCTTCTCGCGGGTGGCACTGCCGATGTCCAGCAGCGGCCGGAGTTCGGTGTCGATCGCCTCGCGCGCCCGGAAGATCCGTGAACGCACGGTGCCGATCGGGCACCCCATCTTCTGCGCGATTTCCTCGTAGCTCAGGCCTTCCACCTCGCGCAGGGTGATCGCCGACCGGAGTTCTTCCGGCAGCGCGTTGACGGCCTTCATCACCGTCTGTTCCAGTTCCTGGCGCATCAACTCGCGCTCGGGCGTATCGGTGTCGCGCAGGCGCGTGCCGGTGTCGAACTGCTCGGCGTCGCCGATGTCGATGTCATCGGTCGGCGGGCGGCGATTGTGCGAAGCCAGGTGGTTTTTGGCGGTGTTCACGGCGATCCGATGCAACCAGGTTGAGAACTGGGCGTCGCCGCGGAAGCTTCCAATCGCACGGTACGCACGGATGAAAGTGTCCTGGGCCACGTCCTGACATTCACTCCAGTCGGCGATGTAGCGACCGACCAGGGCCACGACCCGATGCTGGTACTTGCGCACCAGGACATCGAAGGCGGCACTCTCGCCGTGCTGCACGCGCCGGACCAGTTCCAGATCCAGCTCCTGAGGTGTATCAACATCGGCCATGAGGGGCCGCACTCCTGTCAGCCCAACCGACGTCGGGCAATGAGACTGCCAATCCCGGGAAAAGTTCAGTCGCCGATCACCTGGCGCCGCACCAGCTTTTAACCACCGTTCCGTTAACGTTCCGGTCCAAGGCCTGCGATCCGGGGCGCCACACCCCTGCTATTGGGATTTGACGCGGGGGAAACAACCTCTGGATCATAGCCCCCTTCTCCATACACAACCGGATGGAACGTCCATGCTCTCAAGCTTCGATGGTCTCCGCTTCAGCCACTGGCACCCCGAGATCCGCGACGATGGCGTGGTGGTCCTCTCTCTGGATCGTCAGGACAGCAGTGTCAACGCAATGTCGCAGGATGTGCTGCTGGAGCTGGGCGACCTGCTGGAGCGCATCGCCATGGACCCACCGAAGGGCGTGGTGATCCAGTCCCTCAAGAAGGCAGGCTTCATCGCCGGTGCCGACCTGAAGGAGTTCCAGGAGTTCGATCGCCGCGGCACCGTCAACGACGCCATCCGCCGCGGCCAGTCGACCTACCAGAAGCTGGCAGAACTGCCCTGCCCGACCGTGGCCGCCATCCATGGCCATTGCCTGGGCGGCGGTACCGAGCTGGCCCTGGCCTGCCGTTATCGCGTTGCATCCAATGACAGTTCCACCCGCATCGGCCTGCCGGAAACCCAACTGGGCATCTTCCCGGGCTGGGGTGGCAGCGCGCGCCTGCCGCAGCTGGTCGGCGCACCGGCGGCGATGGACATGATGCTGACCGGACGCACGCTGTCGGCCTCGGCCGCACGCGGCATCGGGCTGGTCGACAAGGTGGTGGCACCGGCCGTCGTGCTCGATACCGCCGTGGCGCTGGCACTGTCCGGCACCACCCGCCCGTTCAAGCAGCGTGCGCTGGCCTGGGCGACCAATACCTGGCCGGCACGCCAGCTGCTGGCCCCGCAGATGGTCAAGCAGGTCGCACGCAAGGCAAAGAAGGACCAGTACCCGGCGCCGTATGCGTTGATCAGCACCTGGCAGCGCAGCGGCGGCAAGCCGGTGCAGGCACGCCTGGATGCCGAACGACGCGCCGTAGTGAAGCTGGCCAGCACGCCGACCGCGCGCAACCTGATCCGCATCTTCTTCCTCACCGAACGCCTGAAGGGCCTGGGCGGTGGCGATTCCGGCATCCGCCACGTGCACGTGGTCGGTGCCGGCGTGATGGGCGGTGACATTGCTGCGTGGGCCGCCTACAAGGGTTTTGAAGTGACCCTGCAGGACCGCGAGCAGCGCTTCATCGACCCGGCCATGGAACGTGCACAGGCACTGTTCGCCAAGAAGGTGCGTGACGAGAGCAAGCGCCCGGCCGTCGCCGCGCGCCTGCGTGCGGACCTGGAAGGCAATGGCGTGGCGCAGGCCGATCTGGTCATTGAAGCGATCATCGAGAACCCGGAAGCCAAGCGTGCGCTGTACCAGACGCTGGAGCCGAAGATGAAGCTCGAGGCGTTGCTGACCACCAACACCTCGTCGATTCCGCTGGTGGAGCTGCGCGATCACATCCAGCGCCCGGCGCAGTTCGCCGGCCTGCATTACTTCAACCCGGTGGCACAGATGCCGCTGGTGGAGATCATCCATCACGACGGCATGGCGGCCGAAACCGAGCGTCGCCTGGCAGCCTTCTGCAAGGCGCTGGGCAAGTTCCCGGTGCCGGTGGCCGGCACGCCCGGCTTCCTGGTCAACCGCGTGCTGTTCCCGTACATGCTGGAAGCGGCCACCGCATACGCTGAAGGCATTCCGGGCCCGGTGATCGACAAGGCGGCGGTGAAGTTCGGCATGCCGATGGGCCCGATCGAACTGATCGACACCGTAGGCCTGGACGTGGCCGCTGGCGTGGGCAAGGAACTGGCCCCGTTCCTGGGCCTGCAGATTCCGGCGGCGCTGCAGACGGTGGAACCGGACAAGCGCGGCAAGAAGGATGGCCAGGGCATCTACACCTGGGAGAACGGCCGGGCCAAGAAGCCGGACGTGGCGCGCGACTATCAGGCGCCTGCCGATCTGGAAGATCGCCTGATCCTGCCGTTGTTGAACGAGGCGGTGGCGTGCCTGCACGAAGGCGTGGTAGCCGACGCGGACCTGCTGGACGCGGGCGTGATCTTCGGTACCGGCTTCGCACCGTTCCGCGGCGGTCCGATCCAGCACATCCGTGCGGTGGGTGCCGATGCCATCGTGGAGCGCCTGAGGGCGCTGCAGCAGCGTCACGGTGATCGCTTCGCACCGCGCCCGGGCTGGGACAACCCGGTACTGCGCGAACCGGTGGTTTGATGTGATCAGCCGGGCCTGCGGCCCGGCACCCGCAGAGGCAACAGCAACAGCCGAAACCAGAGCCAGAGCCGGAGCAACAGCCGGCTCTGGCTTTTCTGTTTGGTGGGCGGGGGGGTGTGGGTTGGCAGGACACGCCGTAAACCCGTCCATGGGGGCTCGATGGCGCCATCCATGGCGCCAGCG
>NZ_JFYS01000026.1:0-29477 GCF_000632045.1 Stenotrophomonas sp. RIT309 | reverse complement strand
TACCATACGGCGACCACCGAATTCTCCACCTCTCTTTTCGCCGGCGGCGTCAGATTTTTATAAGAGACATCCCGGGGACGGATTCACGGCGTCCCCGCCAATCCCACCCGCCCAGCCTTCACTCGGAAACCCAGCTTCCAGCGACCAACCCCACCCCACCACGGAGGGGCCCCGCCGTTCGCCGATCCCCGCCGAAGGCGCGCTTTCCGCAGGAAAAATAATCTGCACGACGGTGTCGATCCTCGCGCCCCTGGTTCGTTGTAAGAGGGAAGGGCACGCACCCGCAGCCCAGCGGAGACCGCAATGAAAGTGATGGTGATCGTCAAAGCCAACGCCGATTCCGAAGCCGGGCGCATGCCCAGCGAACAGGAACTGGCCACCATGGGCGCCTACAACGAACAACTGGTGGCCGCCGGCATCATGCTTGCCGGGGAAGGCCTGCATGCCACTCAGCGCGGCCGGCGCGTCCATTTCGGTGGTGGTACGCCCCGGGTCGAGAGCGGCCCGTTCGGCCCGGCCGGCGAGCAGATCGCCGGGTTCTGGCTGTGGGACGTGCGCTCGCTGGACGAGGCCACCGAATGGGCCAGCCGTGCGCCCTTCGGCGCGGGCGGTGCCCTCGAACTGCGCCCGTTGATCTCCGCCGAAGACTTCGGCGAAGCCTTCACCCCTGAATTACAGCAGCAGGAACAGCGTCTGCGTGAGCAGCTCGACCGTGCCTGAGTACGGTCGCGCATTCATCCCATCCTACGGAGCATTCCCATGAAACTGATTCCCTTCCTCGGCTTCAGCGGCCAGGCCCACGACGCAATGGCGTTCTATGCCAAGGCACTCGGCGGCCAGGTCACGTCGGAAATGAAGTACCGCGACATGCCGCCGTCCGACGGCTCGCCGGGCTGCAATGAAATGCCGGCCGACACCCTCGACCATGTGGCCCACAGCCAGCTGGAGATCGGCGCGGCGATCCTGATGGCAGCCGATGGTCCCGGCGGCGGCGAGGGTGGCTCGACCACCATCAACGTCGACGTGGACAGCATCGAAGAAGCCGAGCGCGTTTTCGCGGCGCTGGCCGAGGGTGGCCAGGTGCAGATGCCGATCGCCGAAACCTTCTGGGCCCACCGCTGGGGCATGTTGACCGACCGCTACGGCAAGCCGTGGATGGTCAACTGCATGAAGCAGCCCTGATTTTCCTTTTCTCCATCCATCGCAGGGAACCGCACCGATGAGTACACCGCAACCGCAGATGATCTTCGTCAACCTGCCCGTGCAGGATCTGGAAAAAGCCAAGGCGTTCTTCGCCGCGTTGGGCTACAGCTTCAACCCGGCCTTCACCGACGAGAACGCCGCCTGCATGGTGGTCAGCGAGAGCATCTTCGTGATGCTGCTGGTCAAGCCGTTCTTCCAGCAGTTCACCACCAAGGGCATCGCCGATGCGCATGCGCAGACCGAGGTGATCACCTGCCTGTCGGCTGACAGCCGCAAGGCGGTGGACGCCATGGTGGACAAGGCGCTGGCCGCCGGTGCCAGCGAACCGCAGCCGGGGCGCGACTACGGCTTCATGTACCAGCGCGGCTTCCAGGACCTGGATGGACATCTCTGGGAAATCGCACACATGGATGGCGAGCCGGGCTGAGCGGCCGCCGCAGGGAGAATCCCCATGGCTTACGTGGATGCTTACGTATTGCCGTGCCCGCAGGACAAGGTGGCGGCCTATCGCCGCCTTGCCCGCCAGGCCGGCGCAGTGTGGAAGGACCATGGCGCGCTGCAGTACATGGAATGCGTGGCCGATGACGTGCAACCCGGGAAATCGACCTCGTTCCCGCAGGCGGTGAAGCTCAAGCCGGGCGAAACGGTGATCGTGGCCTTCGTGGTGTTCCGCACGCGTGCCGCGCGCGACCGCATCAACAAGAAGGTGATGGCCGACCCGCGGCTGGCGCATATCGGCCCGAAGGACATGCCGTTCGATACCAAGCGCATGTTCTGGGGCGGCTTCAAGCCGATCGTGGAAGCGTGAACGCCGGCGCTTGTGCGGGCCGGGCCCGCATGCTGTGATCGGCGCATGCACGAGCCCGCCCTGAGCCAGCGCCTGGACACCCTCTGGCGGATGGAATCGCCAGTGTTGATCGCGCGCCTGGCGCGCCTGCTCGGCGGCGATGTCGGTCGTGCCGAAGAGCTGGCCCAGGACACCTGGCTGGCCGCGCTGGAGCGTTGGCCGGTGCAGGGCATCCCGGACAATCCTGGAGCCTGGCTGATGACCACCGCGCGCAACCGCGCCATCGATGTGCTGCGCCAGCACCGTCGGGTGGCGCAGCAGCATGCGCAATGGGGGGAGGAACTGCATCCGGCCGCATTGCCCGCGCCCGACGACAGCCAGGCGCTGGAAGACGACATCGGCGATGACCTGCTGCGGCTGATGTTCGTGGCCTGCCATCCAGTCCTGCCTGCCGACGCGCGGGTGGCGCTGAGCCTGCGCCTGCTGGGCGGGCTGACCACGACCGAGATCGCCCGCGCGTTCCTGCAGCCGGAGCCGACCATCGCCCAGCGCATCGTGCGTGCCAAGCGCACGTTGGCGCAGAAGCAGATCCCCTACGAAGTGCCGCGTGCTGATGCATTGCCGGAGCGACTGGCCTCGGTGCTGGAGGCGATCTACCTGGTGTTCAACGAAGGCTATGCAGCCAGTGCAGGCGACGACTGGATGCGACCGGCGCTGTGCGCCGAGGCGCTGCGGCTGGCGCGCATCCTCGCCCATCGCATGCCGGTGCCGCCGGTACTGGGCCTGTTGGCGCTGATGGAACTGCAGGCCTCGCGCGCGGCGGCACGGGTGGATGCGCAGGGTGCGCCGATCCTGCTGGACCAGCAGAACCGGGCGCGCTGGGACTGGCTGCAGATCGAACGCGGCCAGCAGGCACTGGCGCGTGCGGTGTCGGCGGGTGGCGGCGATGACCCCTATGTGCTGCAGGCGCGGATCGCCTTCTGCCATGCCAGTGCGCGGCGTGCCGAAGACACCGACTGGGCGCGCATCGCTGCACTGTATGCGCAGCTGCTGCAGGTAATGCCATCGCCGGTGGTGGCATTGAACCGGGTGGTGGCGGTGTCGCGCAGCGAAGGCGCGTTCGCGGCATGGGCACTATTGCAGCCGCTGCTGGATGAGCCACGGCTGCAGGGCTACGCACCGCTGATGGTGGTGCGCGGCGAACTGCTGCAGCAGTTGGGGCGGGAGCAGGACGCGCGTGACGCATTCGCCTCGGCAGCGGCGTTGAGCCAGAACCAGGCAGAGCGGACCCTGCTGCGGCAACGGGCCGGCCTGCCGCAGGAAAATTGAAGCCGACAAGGTCAGCACTTGTCGGTTTGCCCCGGAGCGGCTATGTTTCGCGCCCAGCGGGCGTGTTCGCGCCTGTCATTCGTGTGTCGTGACCGAGGAGCGGTTGGATGTTTTCAAGGACGAAGAGCGCACCGCGCGCTTTTGCGCGCCTGCTTGCCTATGCCCTGTGCCTGGCCGTATGGCCGTTGGCCAGCCAGGCCGCAGACAAATCGCAGCAGGCCTACTGGGCCGGCTTTGCCTATACCGCTGACGCCGCCGCCGTACAGGCGACCACCCCGCATGCGCATGCCGTGCTGGAAAAGCGTGGCCTGATTCCGCTCAACCAGACCCTGGCACAGGCGCTCAAGCGCCGCGCGCCGGCCAACCTGGAACTGATCGACCAGCCGGTGGCGATGCTCGATGGCACCACCAGTGCCGTGGTGCTGGCCGCTGCGCTGGACCGCGAGCTGGTATCGGTCGAACCGATCGGCGACCAGTACAAGGTGCTGGTGGAAGTGGCACTGCAGGCGCTGTTCTTCGATTTCCGCGAGCGCCAGGTGATCGCCTCCTATCCGCTTACCCTGCAGCGCATCGACGTGCAGGAGTACCGCCCGGACAGCGACGATATCGATGCGATCGTCGCCGATCTGCTGTACGGCGGTGCCGATACCAGCCTGTCGCAGGTGCTGGCCACCACCCTGGCCCAGGCCAAGCTGCCGGAAGCGGCCACGCGTCGCCTGCAGGTGGGTGCGGTGACCTTGTCCGACGCCACGCTGGCCAAGCTGCCCGACCCGAAGTGGGCCGGTCCGCTGCGCGCCACGCTGGCCCATGAGCTGTCCAAGACGCTGTCGTCCAATACCGGTGTCGGCCTGCTGCCGCCGGCCTCGGGCCAGGTGATCGGCGGTGCCATGGCCGCGCGCTTTGCCGACGGCAAGGTCTACCAGCTGAAGATCCCCGAGGCCGACTACGTCATCAGCCTGCAGGTGGATGCGCTGAAGAACGGCGTCATCAGTGAAACGCCGGCGATGAAGACGATGCTGTTCGGCGCGTTCTTCACCGCCAAGGTCACCGAGCCGTTCTCCGGCAAGGTGTACTTCGAACAGCCGCTGCGCAAGGGCGCCACCAAGGTGGTGCCGGTCACGCAGTGGCAGGTCGACCAGTGGTCGGCCAGCTACGAAACCCTGCTGGCCGGCTTCGATGCCTTCGCCGGCGCCGCCGCCAAGCGCGCCGACTCGCGCGCCTGGCTGGACGAGCAGAAGCCAGGCGGACGCCCGCTGCAGCAACAGACCCAAGCCCTCCAGGAGTTGATCAAATCATGTCGCTGATGCGTACCATCCTGCTCATCCTCATCGCCCTGGCGGTGGCCTCGCCGGTCGCCGCGCAGACCGCCAGCTCGCGCGGTACCGGTTCGGCCAGCTACAGCCTGCGCCTGAGTGCCGATACCCGTGCGCAGGCCCTGAACAAGGCCAAGGCCAATGCACTGGAGGCGTACATCGCCGAATCCGGTGCGGCCAAGCTGCGCCTGTTCGAATCGCGTCGCGCCGAGTTCCTCGGTGAAATCGACCGCTACGTGCTCAGCGCCGTGCAGCTGTCGGACAACGAAGACAAGAAGGCCAAGACCTACAGCGTCACCGTCCGCGCCGAAATCAACACCACCCTGCTGCAGACCAAGCTGGATGCCGGTTCGGCCGTGGCCGGTGCCACCGCCGCACAGCGCTCGCTGCTGACCTTCCTGTTCATGGCGCGCTCGCAGGACACCGTGCAGTCGTTCCAGGACAAGGAATACCGCCGCGTCGACGCCAGCAGCAGCTACAGCGAGAACACCCGTGAGGGCGACAGCTTCCGCGGCAACTCGGTCAGCACCAACGGCAGCATCAACCAGAACGGCTCGGTGTCGGTCACCAGCGGCGGCAGCACCACCGCCCGCAGCGACAACATCAGCTGGAAGGTGGCCAACGCCGCCGAAGTCAACACGGCCATGACCGGTGCCTTCAGCGCCGCCGGCTACGAAGTGGTTGAAGCCGAATACGTGGAAGGCGAGTCGCGCGGCCTGCTCAGCATCGAGCGCATCCGCAAGGACTTCAGCACCGGCAACGATCTCTCCGCGGCCACCCTGCGCGATACCGCCAACGGCATCCGTGCGGCGAACATCCCGTACATTGCCGTCGGTACCCTCGACGTCGGCATGCGCGACCGTGATCCGGCCAGCGGCAACACCCGCGTGTTCGTCACTGTCACCGGCAAGGTGCTGGACGTGACCGGTCGCTTCCCGCGCACCGTGTCGTCGGTGGGCCCGGTGCAGTTCTCCGGTACCGGCCCGAACGAAACCGTCGCCCGCACCAATGCACTGCAGCTGGCTGCCGAAAAGGCCGCCCAGCAGATGATCAACGAACTGAACGTCAAGGCGGTCCGCTGACGTTACCGCTGCGCTCGCCGGGCATGGCCCGGCGTTACCGGCCCTGGTGGGTGCCGAGCGTGCTCGGCACTGACCCGCTGCTATCCCCGATCCCGCGCGCCGCATTGCGGCCGTCTCTCCCAAAGGACTCTTCCATGATCCGTAATACCGCTCTCGTCGTGGCCATCGCGGCCGCCACCCTGTCGATGCCGGCCCACGCCCAGTTCGGCAAGCTGAAGGACCTGGCCGGCGGCGCCACCGGCACCTCCAGCAGCAGCGCCAGCGCTGCCGCTCCGGACGAGGCCGCGCAGGAAGCGCTGGTCCGTCGTTTCGTCAGCTCGCAGTCGCACTCGCTGCAGGCACAGACCTCCTTCGCCCGTGCCTTCGGCCTGGCCGAGCAGGTGCAGCTGCTGGAAGCCGAGCGCCAGGCGCTGTCGTCCGGTTCGGTGAACGTCGATGCGATGAAGAAGTCGGTGTCGGTCAGCGAAGCCGCCCAGGCCGCCATCGACGAGCGCCAGGCCGCACAGCCGGAACTGAACGCTGAATCCAAGCAGCACTACGCCGAAGGCCTGGTCTCGCTGCTGGCCTCGGCTGCCGAAGCACAGAAGCTGAGCGGCGAAGCCAGCGGCTTTGCGGCCGGCATGAAGAACCTGGGCGCCACCCAGATGGCCACCGTTGGCCGCAAGCTGGCCGCCGGTGCCTGGGTTGCCAAGGAATCGCCGGGCTTCATCAAGGGCCTGTACGGCTCGACCAAGTCGGCTGTGACCTTCGCCAAGAAGAGCAAGGTGAAGGTGCCGTCCAACGCCGATTCGATGCTGGATTCGCTCTGATACGAGGCAGCTCCGCATGCGTACGACGACTCGATTGATCGGCCTGGGCCTGGCAGCGGCCCTGCTGGCAGCCTGCGGCAAGCAGGATGCACCGGCAGAAACCGCTCCGGCCAAGGACAAGGCTGCCAGTGCACTGGCCAGCAATGCGCCGGTGCAGGAAGCGCCCCTGCGTGGCACGCCGGATTTCGGCGGCACCACCCAGGTCGCGCGTGAAGCCGACGGTATCGGCAGCACCCCGGAACTGGCGGTGCTGGCGGCATTGCAGTCGGCCGTGGCCCAGGTCAACGGCGTACGCGTGGCCAGCCAGATGCAGAGCCTGCGCGCAGGCCTGCATGTGGACGTGGATGGTGAACACGTCGGTGATATCCGCGCCGACGCGTTCTCCCAGCAGATGATTGCCGGCTCGCAGGGCGCGGTGCTGGGCTATGAAATCCTCTCGCAGGATGAAGTGAGCCAGCTCGACGAAGAAACCATCGCCCGCGTGCGCGCCAGCGACGAAGGCTGGAGCTTCAAGGGGTCGGCCTCGGCCAGCGCTTCCGGCGAAGCCTCCGCCAAGGGCGGCTCGGCGTCGGCCAGCGTCAAGGAGAACTACGAAGAGCAGGTCAAGGTAGACGCCAAGCGCGGTGCCAGCTCCTTCGATTCGGATGTCACCCGGCGCAGCATGCGCAGTTACTGGAAGGTGCGTGTACGCGCGCAGATTGCCCAGTACCGCGCACCGGATGAAGAAGGCAAGCCGAAGATCGTGGTGGCCCTGCCGCGCACCAAGTCGGGCAGCTATGCCGTTGGCGATGGCCGGGTGAACGCCGACGAGGTCGCCCAGGCGATCCGCGCGCGGCTGTCCGACACGCTTACCCAGACCCAGCGTTTCATCGTGCTGGACCGCGAGTTCGGCGACGAACTGCAGGCCGAGATCGACCACATCAACAGTGGCAACGTGCGCCTGCAGGACACCGCGCGCGTTGGCCAGCAGCTGGCGACCGACCTGATCCTGATTCCGACCATCGAACGGTTCGAGTACCCGCGCAGCGTGCGCAACCTGCGCATGTCCGATCGCCAGGTGACCTCGTATTCCGGTGGCGGCCGCATCACCCTGCGCCTGGTCAATGCCACCACCGGCCAGGTGGTGATGTCCGACAGCTTCGACCATCAGTTGGCCTCGACCGGCCCGAGCACGCTGCCGCGCGTGGTCAATGGCCGCAGCATGGCCGCCTCGATGATGGACTCGCTGTCCGGGCAGATCGGCAGCACGATCGTCACCACGCTGTTCCCGGTGTCGGTGGTGTCCGTCGATGGCGACCAGGTGGTGCTGAGCCAGGGCGGTGACACCGTGCAGGTCGGCCAGCGCTGGCAGGCCGTGCGCCTGGGCGAAGAGCTGAAGGACCCGCAGACCGGCCGTTCGCTGGGCCGCAGCGAGCATCCGTGCTGCACCATCCGCATCGACCGCGTTGCCGCGCAGACGTCCTACGGCACCCTGGAAGAGGGCGTCGACGCGATGCGTGGTGGTTTCCGCCCCGGCCAGATCGAACTGCGCCAGAAGCTGGGCAGCAAGCCCAAGGCCGCCGCCGACGCAACCGCATCGGCCGCCCCGGCCGCCGCAGCGCGCCCGGCCAGCAAGCCGAAGCCCAAGCCCGCCGCCGCCCCGGCCGAAGACCCGAACTGGTAAGACACCTCGGTTCGAGGCACGTGGGGGTCAGAGACCTTTCCCGCCGGGAAAGGGATCTGACCCCTTCTTGTTGCGTGTCGACCAAGGTCGACACCTACCAAGAGCATCACAGAACGCCGTTCCGGCAGATCGCAGAAATCTGTCCAAGGCGGGGAGGGTCCGGTTGCGGGGGGGTCCGCGGCATGGATGCCGCGGCCAAGGCCCCAAGGATGGGTTTACGGCGTCCCCCGCAGCCGGACCCTCCCCGCCATCCCACGGAATGCAGCTTCTGCTGTTGCTGTTGAGGTTGCCGGCCAGCGGCCGGCACTACCGCGGCTGCCGGGTGCCGGGCGCCGCCCGGCCGCAACCCTTACACTCCAGAACGATTTCCCTGCTGGAGAGAGCAATGAAGCGAGTAGTACTGGGCGTGCTGGCCCTGTCGGTGTCGAGCGCACTGATGGCGGCCACCCCGAAATTCGATGGCGCGCGGATCTCCGCCGACGTCAAGGAACTGGCCTCCGACGCCTACGAAGGCCGCTCCCCGGCCACCGCCGGCGAACAGAAGACCATCGCCTTCCTCAGCAAGCAGTTCGCCGACGCCGGCCTGCAGCCCGGCGGCGACCTGAAGGACGGCAAGCGTCTGTGGACCCAGGCCGTGCCGCTGCGCAAGGGCGACATCGTCGGCACCCCGCAGCTGTCGCTGCAGCAGGGCGGCAAGACCATCGCGCTGGAGCAGGGCAAGCAGATCGCCGTGCGTGCAGCCATGAACGGTGCGACCAGCGTGGATATCAGCAAGGCACCGCTGGTGTTCCTCGGTTACGGCGTAAAGGCGCCGGAGCGCAACTGGGACGACTTCAAGGGCGTGGACCTGAAGGGCAAGATCGCCGTCGTGCTGATCAACGACCCGGACTTCGAAACCGGCAAGGGCGACTTCGACGGCAAGGGCATGACCTGGTATGGCCGTTGGCCGTACAAGTACGAAGAAGGCGCACGCCAGGGCGCACTCGGCGTGCTGATCGTGCATGAGACCGCCCCGGCGTCGTATGGCTGGGCCACGGTGGCCGGCTCCAACACCAACACCATGTTCGACGTGGTGCGCGACAATCCGGCTGACAGCCATCCGCTGCTGGAAGGCTGGATCCAGCGCGATCTGGCGGTGGAACTGTTCCGCTCGGCCGGGCAGGATTTCGAGGCGCTGAAGAAGAAGGCGCAGCAGCGTGACTTCACCCCGGTGCCGCTGACCGGCGCCAGCCTGGATGCGAAGTACGCGGTGAAGACCGAAGTGATCACCTCGCACAACGTGGCCGCGCGCCTGGAAGGCAGCACGCATCCGGACGAGACCGTCATCTACAGCGCACACTGGGACCACATCGGCGTGGGCGAGCCCGACGCACGCGGCGACCGCATCTTCAACGGCGCGCTGGACAACGCCAGCGGCACCGCCTCGCTGATTGAACTGGCGCGTGGCTTCGCCAAGGCACCGCGTCCGCAGCGTTCGGTCGTGTTCCTGGCGGTAACTGCCGAGGAGAAGGGCCTGCTGGGTTCGGAGTACTACGCAACGCACCCGCTGTACCCGCTGGAAAAGACCGTGGCGATGATCAACATGGACGGCATGGCGCCGTTCGGCCCGTCGCGCGATTTCGGCATCTACGGCGCTGCGCGCTTCGAGCTGCTGGACCAGTTGAAGGACGTGGCCAAGGGCTGGGACATCCGCTACACGCCGGACCCGAAGCCGGAGGCCGGCCTGTTCTTCCGCTCCGACCACTTCCCGTTCGCCAAGCGTGGCGTGCCCGCGCTGTCCTGGTCGGCCGGGCAGGACTGGGTGGACGGTGGCGTCGCGGCGGGCAAGAAGGCGTCCGAGGACTACACCGCCAAGCGGTACCACCAGCAGGGCGACGAGTGGCAGCCGGACTGGGTGTTCGCTGGCGCCGCCCGCGACCTGGAAGTGCTGTACACCCTGGGCAATCAGCTGGCCAATTCGCGCAGCTGGCCGAACTGGAGCAAGGACGAGGCGTTCCGCGCCGTGCGTGACGCCAGCGCCGACCAGCGCAGATAACGGAAGGCGCCGGGCTCACCCGGCGCCTCCCCGGTTGCCGGCCGCTGGCCGGGTAGTGCCTGGTAGTGCCGGCCGCTGGCCGGCAATCGTGTGATGTCTGGTAGTGCCGGCCGCTGGCCGGCAACCCGGTGATGTCTGGTAGTGCCGGCCGCTGGCCGGCAACCCGGTGATGCTTCCGGAAGCAATGGGGAGCCGGCCAGCGGCCGGCACTACCAGAACCGGTTCCATCCACCCTTTCCCGGTCTTCGTCGCACATCGCTTGTTTGCCCGAAGGGCCGCTCTATGCTCGGCTCACCCCTTCCACCAAGGCGCCGCCGTGATCGCCAGCTTCTCCCTCATCATCCGTCATCTGCTGGCCTGGGCCGCGGCGCTGTTCGTTGCCGGCATGGTCTGGAGTGGCATCTTCAGCGGCATGAACGACGGCCCAGGCTGGGTGTTCGGGCTGCTGGTGATGTTCCTGATGATTTCCGCGCTGGGCAGCGCGATCACCCACGTGCGCCGGGTCTGGCTGGTGGCCGGTCGCCTCGATGGTGCCACCTTGTCCGGCCGCCAGCGCCGGCAGATCGAACTGCCGATGGATGCCGGCCAGGCCTTCGCAGTGGTCGAGGCTGCCGTCGGCGAACTGCCGCGGGTGGAAGAGGTGGAGAGCTCTGCCGGCAGTCTGCAGGTGCGTGCCTATGTGCGGCGCGTCGACCTGTGGAACGGCCGGCAACCGTCGCGCTGGAACCTGCCGGCGCGGCTGGCGATCAAACGCAACAGTGTGCTGGCCACGGTAACGCCGGGGCAGGGCACCAGCACGGTGACCCTGCTGTTCGAACCGGACGCCGGCTGGTGGGCCGATCTGCTGGCACTGGATGAAGGCAGCAACTATGAGAACGCCGAAGCGGTGACCCGAGCGATCAGCCGCCGTGTGGCCGACCAGCGCCGCGACGAGCAGGCCGCTGCCGAACAGACCCAGGTGGAAAAGGAACTGTCGGTCGCGCGCTTGAACCTGCTGCACGCGCAGGTCGAGCCGCACTTCCTGTACAACTCGCTGGCCAATGCACAGGTGCTGACCCGCACCGACCCGGCACGCGCCGAGCAGATGCTCGGCCACCTGATCCAGTACCTGCGCAGTTCGCTGCCGCAGGTGGATGAATCGGTTTCCACGCTGGGCGTGGAGCTGGAACGTACCCGCGCCTATCTGGAAATCCTGCGCATCCGCATGGGCGCACGGCTGGCGGTGGAAGTGCAGGTGCCCACCGAGCTGCACGAAGTGAAGATGCCGGCGATGGCGCTGCAGACCCTGGTCGAGAATGCGATCAAGCACGGCCTGGAGCCCAAGCCCGGCGGCGGCACGATCTGGATCCTCGCGCGTGGTTTCGATGACCATGTCACCGTGACGGTCGCCGACGATGGGCTCGGTTTCGGACAGGGCACCAGCGGCACCGGCATCGGCCTGAAGAACCTGCGCGAGCGCCTGCGGCTGACCTGCGGCGAGCAGGCCGGAGTGGCGATCGTGGCCAATTTCCCCAGTGGTGTAGCCGCTACCATGACCCTGCCGCAGTCGGCCAAGGAGCCCAGCCATGCCGCTTGAAGCGCTGATTGCCGAAGACGAGGAGCTGCTGCGGCACTCGCTGGTCGAGCAGCTCGGGCGGTTGTGGCCGGAGCTGAAGCTGGTGGCCGAATGCGAGGACGGTGCCAGTGCGCTGGAACAGCTGGCCGAGAAGCAGCCGGACATCGCCTTCCTCGACATCCGCATGCCCGGCATCAGCGGCATCGAAGTTGCGCGGTCATTGGCCGAACTGAGCCCGCGCACGCAGGTGGTGTTCGTCACCGCCTACGACCAGTACGCCATCGATGCTTTCGAGCAGGGCGCGATGGATTACCTGCTCAAGCCGGTCAGTGACGAACGGCTGCTGGCCACGCGCGATCGCATTCTTTCGCGGCTGCCATCCGCGCGCCAGGACGATGCGGTGCTGGAGCGCCTGCTGCAGCGCCTGGGTGCAGGCCCGGTCGCCAATGATCGGCCGCCGCTGGCCTGGATCACCGCCAGCAACGGCCGCGATACGCAACTGATCATGCTCGACGATGTGATCTATTTCCGTGCTGACAACAAGTACACCACCGTGGTCACTGCCGCCGGCGAAAGCCTGCTGCGCACACCGCTGCGCGAGCTGCTGGAAGTGCTCGATCCGCTGCACTTCCGCCAGGTACATCGCTCCACCATCGTCAACATGAAGGCGGTGGCAGCCGTCAGCCGCGACGATACCGGCCGTGGCGTGCTGCGCCTGCGCCAGCGTGCCGAGACCCTGGTGGTCAGCCAGCCGTTCATGAGCCTGTTCCGCGGCATGTAGCCGCAGCCATTGCCATCCACCGAGGAACGAACATGCGCCGTATCCTGCTTGTAGGTCTCGCCGTGCTGGCCATCGCCGGCTGCGAAAAGTCCAGCAACACGTCGATCACCCGCACCAATGCCAATGGCGTGGACACGCTGTACAGCAAGAGCACGGTGGTCGATGGCGTGGCGCGTTTCGAATGCATCGCCAGCAGCAGTGGCCAATGCCATTACCTGGTGCTGGCGCCGGGCTGCAGCACCGACACCGCTTGCGCGACGCCGCCGCTGCGCCGGTTCGCGGTGGCCGCAGGCAAGACCGAGCAGGTCAGTGGCCTGCCGAAGGACTTCCGCCAGTGCGTCAGCGACGTGCAGAAAGAACAATGCCACCGTGACTGAGCACGGTGGCATTGTGGCTCCCCCCGGATTGCGTTCGGCTCAGTAAGCCGGCTGCAGCGTCATGTCGTGATGGTGTTCGGTTTCACCGACATGATTCAGGCGACCCACCAGTTCGGAGTGCTGCTTCATGCGCCCGATCTCGGTCATGATGCGGATGTCCTCGTGGCGCAGCTCGCGCTTGGCGGTGACCGCCTGCTTGTAATCCAGCACTTCCGGATAGTGTTCAGCCAGGTCCAGCGCTTCGGCCACGTGCTCGACGCTGTCGGCCTTGGAGGTGATGCGCGCGCGGCTGTTGAAGGCCTTCATCCAGCGTTCGAAGCCCGCTGTGCGGTCGAACATGTTGGCCATGAACCAGATCACGAACAGGATCGAGATCCACGAGCCGAACACCACGACCACGCGGGTGAAGGTGATGTGGTAATCGTCGCGCCACAGGTAATTGGTGATCAGGCCGAGGATCAGCAGCGAAGCTGCCTGCCATCCGACGATCGAAGTGATCAGCCATTGGCACTTGGCCTGGGCCAGCACCGCCACTTCATCGCGGATCTGCTGTTCGCTGAGGCTGCGCCAGTGCGCGACCTGTTTTTCGAACGGGCTGCTGTAGAGCTCGTTGTCGCGAAGCAGTAATCCCAAACCCTTGAACAAAGCAATCATGGCTGGCTCCTTGTGGAACGTGCGGCGATCTGCAGTGGACGGTGTGGCGGGTTCAGTTCTAGCACTTCCAGCGAGCGGTGCAATGGCCTCAAGGCCACGCGGCACAAGGGTTCTGTCTGAACAGGTGAATATTATTGCGACGCAGCATTGCCCGCGTGGCCTGCGACAGGATGTCGCAGGGTGAAATGTGCTGCGCGCGCACATGAAACCGACGCTGAGCGGACGGGCTCGCTGTGCCGGTCGTGATCGACCAGAATCGGGGTGGACCGCGCAGGACGCGGTCCGTCCCTCCGCCGATCTGGACCCGTGATGCCGCCGTTGCTGCACCGTCTTTCCCGCCCCGTCACCGCGCCGATCCGGCGCTGGGTCCTGGATGCGTTTCCGCGTGGCCAGAGCGGCATCGACTACGACCATCCACTGGGCGATCCCGGCTGGTTCGGGCCGGACAGCGTGACCTGGCGGATGCACGCTGAGCTGCCCTCGATGCTGGCCGGCGGTCTGTGTGCGCTGATGCTGCAGACGCTGCATCCGCGCGCGCTGGCCGGTGTCTACGATCATTCCAATTTCCGCCAGGACCTGGTCGGCCGCCTGCGCCGTACCACTGCTTTCGTGGCCGGCACCAGCTACGCGCCGGCGCGCGAGGTGGAAGCGCTGGTGGCCAAGGTGCGGCGCATCCACGCGCAGGTCCGCGGGCATACCGCGCAGGGTGAGCCGTATGCCGCCGATGATCCGCACTTGCTGACGTGGGTGCACGTGACCGAGGCCTACGGCTTCCTGCAGGGCTATCGCCGCTACGGGCGCGAGGTGCCTGCCGCGATCGCCGACCGCTATTACGACGAGTACCGCTGCGTGGCCGAAGCGCTGGGCGCGGCGGACGTACCACGCAGTGCAGCGGAAGTGGATGCGTATTTCTGTGCACGGCAGCCGGAGCTGGTGGTGGACGAACGCTCACGCGAAGTGTTGCAGGTGCTGTCCGGCGTGCGCCTGCCGGTGCCGGTGCCCGGCCTGTCGCGCGAGATCTTCCTCGGTGCCGGTGCCGCGCTGCTGCCGGAGTGGGCCGAGGGCATGCTAGAGCGCAGCACGCGCCAGCGTGCGCAGGCCGCAGCTTCGGCGAAGCTGATGCAGGGCATGGCGCCGCTGTTCCGCCGCGCGCTGCCCGACGGCCTGGCGAGCCGCGCCTGCGCCCGCGTGGGTGTGCCGGTGGAATCGTTGCGCGAGTGGCCGGCATTGCCCCGGTAGGCGCCGACCTTGGTCGGCGCGCCTTGCCGCGGTGCCCATCCACGCCACGTGTGGATGGCGAAAAACTGCCAACCGAGGTTGGCGTCTACCCATGGAAATAAAACGGGCGCCTTTCGGCGCCCGTCTGCGTTACATCACCACACCTTGACCCGCTTGTCCGGGGCCAGGTACAGCTTCTGGCCTTCCTTCACTTCAAACGCCGGGTACCAGGCGTCGATGTTGCGCACCGTCAACGCGCGGAACTGGCCCGGTGCATGCACGTCGGTCAGCAGCGAATTGCGCAGCGCCTGCTCGCGGCTCTTGCTGCGCCAGGCCTGGGCGAAGCCGAGGAAGAAGCGCTGGTCCGGGGTGAAACCTTCCAGGGTCTGGCCCGGCTTGCCCTGCAGCGACAGCTGGTAGGCGTCGTAGGCGGTACCCAGGCCGGCGACATCGGCGATGTTCTCGCCCAGCGTCAGCTTGCCGTTCACATGTACACCCGGGAACGGCTCGTAGCTGCTGAACTGCGCGGCCAGTGCATCGCCGGCTGCGTTGAACTGCTTGAGGTCTTCGGCCGTCCACCAGTTGTGCAGCTTGCCGGTGTCGTCGAACAACGCACCCGCGTTGTCGAAGCCATGGCTGATTTCGTGGCCGATCACCGCGCCGATCGCACCGTAGTTCACTGCGTCGTCGGCGGCACCGTCGAAGAACGGCGGCTGCAGGATCGCCGCCGGGAACACCAGGCGGTTCTCCAGCGGCACGTTCATCGCATTGATGGTCTGCGGCAGCATCGCCCACTCGCTGTGGTCGACCGGCTTGCCCAGCTTGGCGATGTTGCGCTGGTACTCGAACAGCTCGGCGCGCTGCGCATTGCCCAGCGGATCATCACGACGGATGTCCAGGCCGGTGTAGTCGCGCCACTTGTCCGGATAGCCCATGCCCACGGTCAGGCCGGCCACCTTGGCCTTGGCGCTGGCCTTGGTCTGCGGTGACATCCAGGCCAGTGCATCGATGCGCTTGGCGAAGGCGGCGATGATGTTCTTCGCCATCTCGTCGGCACGTTCCTTGGTCTTCGCATCGAAGTGCTTTTCGACGTAACGCTTGCCGATGGCCTCGCCGACGGCATGGTTGGCGTCATCCACGGCACGCTTCCAGCGGTCGCTCTGCTGCGGCGTACCGCTCAGCGCGGTGCCGTGGAAGGCGAAGCGCGCATCGGCGAACTTCTTCGGCAGGTAGGCAGCGGCGCGGTCCAGCGCGTGGAAGGTCATGTAGTCCTTCCAGGCATCCAGCGGCTCGGTGGCCACCAGCTTGGACAGGCCGGCCACGGCCTTGGGCTGCCACACGATGAAGTCCTGCTGCTGGCCAAGCTTGGCGGCGTCCAGGAACGCGGCCCAGTCCATGCCCGGGGCCTTGGCGTTGAAGTCGGCCTGGGTCCAGGGGTTGGCGCCCTTGGTCACGTCATTGGTTTCTTCCTGCGTGGCATGCGCCTGGGCGATCTTCGTTTCCAGAGCGAGGATGCGCTGCGCCTTGCCGGCCGGGTCGGCCACGCCGGCCAGCTGCAGCACCTGCGCGATGTAGGCCTGGTACTGCTTGCGCAGGTCGGCCATGCGGCCACCGCCCAGGTAGAAATCGCGGTCCGGCATGCCCAGGCCGCCCTGCACCAGGTACGGCGCGGTACGGTCCGGCTGCAGCAGGTCCACCGACACCCACAGGCCGAACAGGCGGTCGGTGTAGAAGTTGGTGGCATTGAGCAGGTCGACGTCGGCGCGCACGTCGCCGCCGAGGGCGCGGGCCAGGCCGGCCTTGTCGGCGATCGCATCGATGTTCTTCAGCTGCGGCTGCACCGGTGCCAGGCCGCGCTGCTCGATGCCGGCCTCGTCCATGTAGGCGGCGTAGTAGTCGCCGATCAGCTTGTCTTCGCCGCTGGCCTGGGCGTTGCCGGCAGCGCCTTCCAGGATCGCGCGGGTGTCGGCCTGGGTCTTCTCGGCAATCACGTTGAAGCTGCCGAAGCGCGAGCGGTCGGCCGGAATCTCGGTGTTCTTCACCCAGCTGCCGTTGGCGAAACCGAAGAAGTCGTCACCGGCGGCGATGCTGCGGTCCATGCCACTGGCATCGAAACCAAAGCTGCCCAGCATCGGCTTGGCGGGAGCGGGGGGCGCCTCGGCCGGTGCGGCGGTGCCGGCGGCCGGATCGGCCGGGCGGTCGCAGGCGGCCAGGGACAGGCTGGCAACGATGGCCAGTGCCAGGGTGGGGCGGCGCAGCTTGGACATGGACTTCTCTTGCGGCGGAAAACTCCAAGTCTAATCCGCTGCGGGCCGGCTGGACGTGCTCGACAGGGCCAGCACTGTGCGTGATCTGGCTGAACACGCCGCAGCGATCTTCACGCGGTCACCGGCGTGGTGCATGCTGCGGGCTGGATGTCTGCAGCACCCGGGGGAGGGCGCATGCAGGACGGGTCGAGGCGTCAAGAATGGCGTCCGCCGGCCGTTGAGGTCGGGGATGTGGAGGAATCGTTCGCGCATGAAGCCAGCCGACTGCACAGGGAAGACCGACCGATGCCGGCGCTGAGACACGCGCTGGCCCGGCCGTTGCGTGCCATTACCTGGGGCGGCGTGGTGCTGGGCGTGCTGCTGGCGGCAGGCCTGGCCGCGATGCTGGCCAACGATTACCAGCGCCGGCTGGAAGCCGCGCAGCGGCAGAGCCGGGCGCTGGCGATAGGCAGCGAGCGCCTGCTGGCACTGGAGCTGCGCAACCTGGAACGGGCGGTGGCCGGCATCGCCGCCGATGCCGCCGAGCTGTTCCGCACGGTGCCTGCGCAGGCGCCCGCGCTGCTGGACGCCGCCATAGCCGGCGTGCTGCGCCGGCACGCCGAACTGCACAGCATTGTCGTGCTCGATACCTATGGCCGCGCCCTGACCGCCGGCAAGGGCGACCTGCAGCTGCCACTGTGGACCGATCCGCAGCGACGGGGGCAGGGCAGTGCGCTGTACATCGGGCCGCCGCAGCGTGCCAGCGACGGTGGCTGGGTGGTGCCGCTGGCGCTGCCGATGGCTGGCGATCGCTGGCTGCTGGCACGGCTGCGCTGCGGCGAACTGCAGCGGATCGTGGGCGGTCTGGATGTGGGGCCGAGTGGCCTGGCCTCGATCAGCGACGCCGATGGCTACATGCTGGCCCGTGTCCCCGATCCGCACGGCACCGTCGGCCGCCGTTACACGCTGCCGGCACGTACGCTGCTGGGCCGGCAGGCAGTGGTCGAGCTGGGCAGCATTCCCGGCGCGGTGGACCAGATACCGCGCATCTCCACCATCAGCACCCTTGAGCGCAGTCCACTGGCGGTGCAGGTCGGCCTGGCAAACGAAGATGTGCTGAAGCCGTGGTGGCCGTATCTGCAGGCGGCGATCGCCATCATGCTGGCCTACGTGGCGCTGCTGCTGGTGCTGCTGTATGCCGTGCGCCGCAGCACGCACCGGCAGCAGTCGATGGCCGAAGAGCTGCGCACCGGCCACGCCGAGCTGCGCCTGGCCCATCAGGTGGGCCGCGTATGCACCTGGTATGTCGACGAAGACGCCGCGCTGCTGCGCTGGTCGCCGCTGGCGCGCGAGATCTTCGGCGTGCAGACCGATGCGCTGCCGGTGGCCGAATTCTTCGCCCGCGTGCACCACGATGACAGCGCACGCATGCAGCAGGCCTTCGATCAGGCCTTCGCCGGCAACGCTGTACTCGACGAAGAATTCCGCCTGGTGCTGCCCGGCGGTGCAGTTCGCTGGGTTGCCGCGCGTGGCCAGCGGGTAGCGGTGGTCGATCGGCAGCGGCGCATGATCGGCGCACTGACCGACCTCAGCGAGCGCTACCAGGCACGCGAGCAGATGCGCCAGGTTGAACGCCGCTTCCGCCTGTTGTTCGATCGCAACCCCGCGCCGTTCTGGGTGTTCGATCCGGACACCTTGCGCTTCATCGAGGTCAACGAGGCCGCCGTGCAGCAGTACGGCTACAGCCGCGATGAATTCCTGGCGATGAGCATCCTCGACATCCGCCCACGCGAGGGCTGGGACGAGGTCAAGGGCGCGATCGCGCAGGTGCGCAGTGGTGAACTGCAGGACGCTGCGGTGCGCCTGCACCAGCGCAAGGATGGCACGGTGTTCGAAGTGCGCGTGCACCTGTCGCAACTGGATTTCGATGGCCAGCCCGCGTGCCTGGTGCTGGCCGAGGATGTCAGCGAGCGGCTGGCCTACGAGCGCGACCTGGCCTATCAGGCACGCCACAACCCGGCCACTGGCCTGCTCAACGTGCGCGCACTGAGCGAACAGCTGGACGAGCAGGCCGGCGCCTACACCATCGCCTATGTGCAGCTGCGCGGGCTGCAGCTGGTGGCCGATACGCTGGGCCGCGAGATCGGTGATGCGGTCCTGCAGTCGATGGCCTCGCGCCTGGGCGGGCTGGGCGCGCGCTTCGGCCTGCTGGCGTTCCAGCCGGCGGAGGATTTCGTGCTGGCGATCGCGCCGGAACACAACACCCAGCGCGTGCTGGACGATCTGCTGCAGATCGTCTCGGCACCGATGCGCGGCCAGGATTCGCTGCACCAGTTCGAACCCCGCATTGGTGTGGCCGTACATGACGCCGATGCAGGCCACAGTGCCGAACAGTCGATCGGCATGGCCGCGCAGGCGGCGCACGCGGCCCGCGCCGAAGGCAACGTGGTGGCCTGGTTCGATGCGGCGGTGACCATCCGCCTGGCCGACCGCCTGCGCCTGGCCGGGCGCATCCACGCGGCCATCGACAACGAATTCCAGCTGTACTTCCAGCCGATCCGGCACGCCAGCGATGGCAGCCCGGCGTCGCTGGAGGCGCTGCTGCGTTGGCCGCAGGCCGATGGCAGCTTCATCCCGCCCAGCGAGTTCATCCAGTTGTGCGAGGACACCGGCCTGATCCTGGCGTTGGGACGCTGGGTGATCCGCGCAGCGGCACAGGCGCAGCGGCGTCTGGTCGAAGCGGGGTGGGGCGAGCTGTCGATCGCGGTCAACGTGTCGGCGGTGCAGTTCTTCAACAGCGATCTGGTGGCCGAGTTCGCCCGCGCGCAGCAGGATTTCGGCCTGGCCCGTGGTGCGCTGCACGTGGAACTGACCGAGAGCAGCCTGATGCGCAAGCCGGCACAGGCGATGCAGACCATGCAGCGCCTGCACGAGCAGGGCATCCGCGTGTCGCTGGACGATTTCGGTACCGGCTACTCGAGCATGTCCTACCTGCAGCACCTGCCGCTGGACGTCCTGAAGATCGATCGCAGTTTTGTGGCCGACGTGGAGACCAATCCGCGCAACGCATCGATCTGCCGGGCACTGCTGTCGCTGGGCCACAGCATGGGGCTGACGATCATCGCCGAGGGCGTGGAAACGCCGGGACAGCTGGACTGGCTGGCCGCACATGGCTGCGACCAGGTGCAGGGCTACCTGCTGGGACGGCCGGCACTACCGGAAGTCGCGCGAATCCCCTACACCCCGGTTTCCACCAGGTAGTCGATGAAGCTGCGCACCTTGGGGGCGAGATGGCTGCGGCTGGTGTAGACGGCGAAGATGCCGATCGGCTCAGCTTCCCATCCGGGCAGGATGCGCACCAGGCGGCCATCGGCCAGCGCCTCGTGCAACAGGAAGTCCGGCTGCAGGATCACGCCCATGCCTGCAATCGCCGCTTCGCGCAGGACGTCGCCATTGTTGGCGCGCAGCAGGGTGTTCACTGCAACCTTCACTTCGCCACCCGGTCCCTGCAGGGGCCAGTGGTCGCCGGCGGCCCAGTAGCTGTAGCCGAGGCAGGCGTGGGTCTGCAGATCCTCGGGGGCCTGCGGTGTTCCGTGTGCGGCCAGGTAGGCCGGTGCGGCACACAGGCTGATCCGCGATTGGCCCAGGCGCCGCGCGATCAGGCTCGGGCCCGGTTCGCGGGTGATGCGGATGGCCACGTCGTAGCCTTCTTCGACCATGTCCACCAGGCGGTCGGACAGCGCCAGGTCCAGTTCGACCTGTGGGAAGCGCTCGCGGTAACCGGCCAGCAACGGACCGAGGCGGGCGATGCCCCAGCTGACCGGTGCGTTGATGCGCAGCGTGCCGGACGGCTCCAGCGCCTGTGCGCCGATGCTGGCCTCAAGCGCATCGAACTCGGCCAGCAGGCGCACGCACTGGGCGTAGTAGGCGGCACCGGCGCTGGTCGGGCTGACCCGGCGGGTGGTGCGGTGGAGCAGGCGGGTGGACAGGCGCTTTTCCAGTGCGGCGACCTGGCGGGTGACACCGGCCGTGGACATGTCCAGCGCCTGTGCGGCGGCGCTGAAGCCGTTGCGTTCGACCACCGCGACGAACACGCGCATGGCATCCAGGGTGTCCATTGTTGCGCCTTATGAAATAAATACGGTCGATCCATCGTATTTATCGGCAATGGAGGGTGCAATAACCTGTGCCCTGTCCCTGCCGAGGTGCCCCATGAACGCTACCGCCGCCCCCCTGTCCCCGCTCGCCCCGTATGCCGCGACCCTGCTGCGGCTGGCCCTGGGCGTGTTGTTCCTGGTCCATGCGCTGACCAAACTGCTGGTGTTCACTCCGGCAGGTACCGCGGCCTTCTTCGAGTCGCTGGGCCTGCCCGGCGTGTTGGGCTACCTCACCATCGCCGTTGAACTGGCGATTTCCGCAGCGCTGCTGCTCGGCATCTACGCGCGCTGGATCGGCCTGCTCGGTGTGCCGCTGCTGCTGGGCACCATCGTGACGGTGCACGGCGCGAACGGTTTCAGCTTCGCCAATGCTGGCGGTGGCTGGGAATACCCGGCGTTCTGGGCGCTGGCCCTGGTCGTGCTGTTCCTGCTGGGCGATGGCCGCTGGACCCTGCGTTCGCGCTGAACGTTCCCCGGCCCGCTGCCTGTTCCTGTGATTGGAGAAGATCATGTCCCGCCTGCCTTCGCTGTACATCTCCCACGGCTCGCCGATGACCGCCCTGCATCCGGGCCAGGTCGGCGTGCGGCTGGCCGAGCTGGCCCGCGACCTGCCAACGCCGCGTGCGATCGTCATCGCCTCGGCGCATTGGCTGGCCCGGCAGCCGCTGGTCGGCAACCATCCGCAGCCGCCCACCCTCCACGATTTCGGCGGCTTCCCACGCGAACTGTTCGCGCTGCAGTACCCGGCGCCCGGTGATCCGGCGTTGGCTGAAGAGGTGGCGGGCCGCATCGCCGCCGCCGGCCTGCCGGTGGCACTCGATCCGCAACGTGGCCTCGACCACGGCGCGTGGGTGCCGCTGCGCCTGCTGCACCCGCAGGCCGACATCCCGGTGGTGCCGGTGTCGATCCAGCCGATGCTGGGCCCGCAGCATCAGTTCGCGCTGGGCCGTGCGCTGGCGCCGCTGCGCGAACAGGGCGTGCTGCTGATCGGTTCGGGCAGCATCACCCACAACCTGCACGACTGGGGCCACTACCAGGACGGCAAGCAAGCGCCCTACGTGCGCCCCTTCATCGACTGGGTGGAGCAGCGGCTGGCCGCCAATGACCGCGATGCCCTGTTCGACTACCGCCGGCAGGCACCGTTTGCCGAGCGTGCGCATCCCACCGATGAGCATCTGCTGCCGTTGTACTTTGCGATGGGTGCGGCGGGGGAGGGTGGCTTCGGTGCCAAGCGCATCGATGCGGGTGTCGATGCCGGCTTCCTGGCGATGGACCTCTACCGCTTCGATGGTGCCGACCGCGCTCAGGACGCGGCATGACCCCACCGCTGCTGCCAGGGCTGGAACGCCCTGCACAAGGACGCGTGCAGGGCCGGTTGGCAGTGGTGCATGACGACGTGCCAGCACGCCGGCCTGGATCGGGCGGCGCTTGCTGTCGCGGTCCTGACGCGCATTCAGATGGCTGGGCGCAGTGGCGGCCTGCTGTGTTAAGTTTTTTCCCGTCCCCCGGCGCACTCCGGTTTTTCCGGCCCCACGCGCCGCTCCTGTGGAAGAAGCATGCACACCATCGAAGTCGTCCTGGCGATGCTGGTGGCCGTTGTCGCCAGCGGTTACCTGGTTCGCGTCCTGCCATTCTCGTTGCCGTTGCCGCTGGTGCAGATCGGCCTCGGCGCGGTGATCGCCGGCGTATTCAACCGCGGCCATGCACTGGAACCGGAAGTGTTCTTCCTGCTGTTCCTGCCGCCGCTGCTGTTCCTCGATGGCTGGCGCATTCCCAAGCAGGGCCTGTTCCGCGACAAGGGCGCGATCCTCGAACTGGCGTTCGGGCTGGTGGTGTTCACCGTGATCGGCGCGGGCCTGCTGATCCACTGGATGATTCCGGTGATGCCACTGGCGGTGTGTTTCGCGCTGGCCGCGATCGTGTCACCGACCGACCCGGTGGCGGTCGGCGCGATCGCTGCCAAGGCACCGATTCCCAAGCGCCTGATGCACATCCTGGAAGGCGAGTCACTGCTCAACGATGCCTCCGGCCTGGTCTGCTTCCGCTTCGCGGTGGCGGCGGTGATGACCGGTACCTTCTCGTTGGCGACCGCCTCGCTGACCTTCGTGTGGGTGGCAGTGGCCGGCCTGGCCGTCGGCGTGGCGGTCACCCTGGGCGTGTCCACGTTCCAGCGCTGGCTGTGGCGCCGTTTCGGCGAAGAGCCGGGCGCGGCGATGCTGGTCAACCTGCTGATCCCGTTCGCGGCGTACCTGCTGGCCGAAGAGATCAATGCTTCGGGCATCCTTGCTGCGGTCGCAGCGGGTATTTCGATGAGCTACGTGGAAATGACCGGCCGTGTCTCCGGCAGCATGCGCGTGCAGCGTGCCGGCGTATGGAACATGCTGCAGTTCAGCTTCAACGGCATCATGTTCGTGCTGCTGGGCGAGCAGCTGCCGGGCATCGTCGAACGCGCCACCACCACCATGAACGAGAGCGGCCACCAGAGCGCATGGTGGCTGCTGGTGTACGTGCTGGTGATCAACGCGACGTTGATCGCGCTGCGCCTGCTGTGGGTGTGGCTGTCGCTGCGCTGGAACCTGCTGCGTGCGCGTCGCCGCGGCCTGGAGCGTGGCGAGGCACCGAACTGGCGCATCGTGGTGGCCACCTCGGTGGCGGGCGTGCGTGGTGCGATCACCCTGGCCGGCGTGCTGACGCTGCCATTGTTCCTGCCCGATGGCAGCCCGTTCCCGGCACGCGACCTGGTGATCTTCCTGGCTGCTGCGGTGATCCTGTGCTCGCTGGTCGGCGCCAGCGTGGCGCTGCCGCAGCTGTTGAAGGGCCTGCAGCTGCCGGCCGATTCGGGTGAGCGCAAGGAAGAGGATCTCGCCCGCAAGCTGTCCTCGAAGGCCGCGTTGGCGGGCGTGGAGCGCATGCGCCAGCAGCTGGTGCTGAACCAGAACACCGAGAACGTGCAGCTGTACAACGACGCCGCATCGCGGGTGAGCCTGCTGTATCAGCGGCATCTGGACCGCGACAACCCGGACGTGGACCCGGAAAAGGTGAACCGGATGGAGATGGGCTATCGCCAGCTGCGCAGCGCCGGGCTGAATGCCGAACGCGAGGAACTGTTCCGGCTGACCCGCCGCGGCGTGGTGTCGGACGAGATCGCACGGCGGCTGATCCGCAACCTCGACCTGCTGGAATCGCGCAAGCGCGAATAATCGTGAAGCAGCAGCGCCGGATCAGCCCGGCGGCGGCTGCCGGTGGGTGCGGACCTTGGTCCGCACACCTTTCAGCCCTTACTCCGGCTTCTGTTCCAGGAAATACGCCTCGACCTTGCCCTTGACCTTGATGGTCATCGGGTTGCCGCGACGGTCACGGGCCTTGCCGGCCTGCACGCGGATCCAGCCTTCGCTGACCGAGTATTCCTCGACGTTGTCGCGCTCGACATCGTTGAAGCGCACGCCGACGCCGCGCTCCAGGGCCTGCGCATCGTGGAAGGGGCTGGCCGGGTTGATCGCCAGGTGGTCGGGAGGGGTATCGCTCATCGCTTCATTCACAGTGACGGCCACCACGGCCGGCTTCAGCGGTACAGGATAAACCGTAGAATGCCCCCCTGCTCCCGAGGACGTTCCGCCATGCCTGACAACAGCGACTATTTCGACTTCGAGGAAGACGCCCACGATTTCGACGAGGACGACTTCGAGGCGCGGGTCTGGAACCTGCTCGTGCTGATCAACCCCGGTGACGAAGAGCTGGCCCTGCAGCAGTTCAACCGCTGGCGCGAGCATCTGTCCGAGGACGGCCAGCCGCTGGAAGCCGACAGCGACTGGCTGCCGGCGCTGTTCACGGCCATCGCCTGGCAGTCGGGCTTCGAGGTCGAGCGTGATGATTTCGATTCGCTGCAGTCGGCGGTGAACGAGCTGTCGGCGCGCTTCAACCTGCAGCTGGACTGGGGTGGCGACCTGGACGACGAGGATTTCGCCGCGGGCCTGGATGGGGTGCAGCTGATGAGCACCGCCTTCGACCGCCTGCGCGAGCACAACTACACGCTGTGGAGCGTGGATGCCGGCAACGACGGCTTCAGTGGCTGGATGGCGCTGACCCGCGATGACGACGCCCTGCTGGCGCTGTGCTCGCTGCTGAACGTGGAAGTGCGCCTGGGCAGCGACCCGTTCTGAGATTCACCGGTAGCGCCGGGCGCGGCCCGGTGCCACCTGTACCAGCCTAGGGCTGGTACTGCGCCCTGGCGTTGGCGATCACCGCCTTCACCTGCGCCCGGTCCACATGCCGGGAAATGGCGACCGCACCCAGCGCGAGTGCCTGCGCACGCAGCTCGGCGGTGACATCGTAATGCGCCCCGCTGGCCTTGTTCTGGAAGGCCCGTGGAGGAATGCCGAGCTGCGCCGCCATTGCGTGCAGCTCGGCCAGGGTATCGGCCATCAGGTGCGCCCAGCGCTGACCGCGCCAGGGATGCACCGCGTCATCGACGTAGACCGACACCGCCGCCGCCGGATCAGGCCTGCGGCTTGCCGTCGGCGTCGGCGGCCGGAGTGGCCTCGGCGTCGGCAGCGCCTTCGGCGCCGGCAGTGTCTGCAGCCGCTTCATCGGACGCTTCGCCTTCAGCGGCTGCATCTTCAGCCTGCTCGCTGGCGAACTCGGCCACCAGCTTGTCCAGGTATTCCTCGGCGGTCTGGCCCGCTTCTTCGGCCAGGGTGTCGAGCAGCTTCTGCATCAGCTCGGAATATTCCAGGGTGACCTTGCGGCCTTCGGCTTCCTGCACGTTGGACAGGTGCTTGAGCATGGCCAGCATCGGCACCGGGTTGTCGGCGTTGCCCATGGTCTGGCCGCCGATGGCCAGCAGCCACTCGCGGCCCTGCAGGCCGATGGCGGCCACGGCCTGGCCGTCTTCGTTGACCAGCACGGCATGGTTCTGCACCTGCTGCTGGGCGTTCAGACGGAGGAACGGACGCTTGGTCTGCTGCTTCTTGCGCTTGTCGCGCTTGGCCTTGGACAACTTGGACATGGGGGTGTGATCACCTGGAGTCGGAAAGACCGCCATTGTACTGGGTGCCGCGCTGCGCGCTCGCCGGGCATGGCCCGGCGCTACCCTGGTGCGTCCGGATGCGGTAGCGCCGGGCCATGCCCGGCGAAGACGGGTCAGAGGGCAGCGCCCTTTCCTGCGGAACGGGATCCGACCCCGGCCTCACCCTGCGCGGCCTGCACGTCCGGGTCCAGGGTGGTTGCCGACAGGCCTACCTGCGGCCCGGCGCCGGCCAGCGCAGCTTCCTCGGCGGCCTTGGTCATCACCACGATGCTGATGCGGCGGTTGATCGGGTTCTGCGGATCGGCCTTGTCAAACAGCACCGACGAAGACAAGCCGACCACGCGGGTGATCTTGCTGTCTTCCAGGCCGCCATCGATCAGCGCGCGGCGCGCGGCATTGGCACGGTCGGCGCTCAGTTCCCAGTTGCCGTAACCGCGCGCGGCCGAATAGGCGGTGATGTCGGTGTGGCCGGTCAGGCTGATCCGGTTCGGCACGTGGTTCAGGTACTCGGCCAGCTCATGCAGGATCTGCTGTGTGTACGGCTTCAGGGTGGCGCTGCCGAGGTCGAACATCGGCCGGTTCTGCTTGTCCACGATCTGGATGCGCAGGCCTTCCGGGGTCAGGTCCAGCAGCAGCTGGTCCTTGAACGGTTCCAGCGCCTGGCTGCGGCTGATCGCTTCCTGCAGTTCCTTCATCAGCGCTTCCAACTGCTGCTTGTCGCGCTGCTGCTCGTCCACCGGCTGCGGTATCGACTTCTGCTGGTTCTGGAAGGGATCGTTGCTGTTGCCGCGCGAAACATCGGTGGCGCCGCCGAGCTTGATCATCGAGGTGCTGGCACCGCCCGGCCCGGCCATGCCCGGCGCCGGCGTCGCGCTGGAGCCGACCAGCGGGCTGGGGTTGCGGAAGTACTCGGAAATGGCCGCGCGCTCGGGCTTGCTGGTGCTGGCCATCAGCCACAGCACCAGGAAGAAGGCCATCATCGCGGTCACGAAGTCGGCATAGGCCACCTTCCACGAACCGCCATGGTGGGCGGCGTGGCCGGCCTTCTTGACCCGGCGGACGATGACGGTGGGCTTGGTCTCGGCCATGGCTTACTTGACCGTCTTCAGGTGCTGCTCGAAGTCGGAGAACGCCGGGCGCACGTTCGACGGCAGCGTCTTGCGGGCGAACTCCAGCGCGATCTTCGGGTTGTAGCCGCGCAGGCAGGCCAGCAGGGCGGTCTTCACCGACTCGTAGATGCGGCTGTCCTGCTCGGCACGGGCTTCCATCGCCGAGGCCATCGGGCCGACGAAGCCATAGCCCAGCAGGATGCCGAGGAAGGTGCCGACCAGCGCGCCGGCCACGTGGCCACCCACTTCGACGATGTCGCCGCCGATCGAGCCCATGGTGATGACGATGCCCAGCACTGCCGCCACGATGCCGAAACCGGGCAGGCCGTCGGCGACCTTGGTCAGCACCTGCGACGGCGCCATCGCTTCGGCGTGGTGCTTTTCCAGCTCCAGCTCCAGCAGTGGCTCCAGCTCATGCGGCTCGATGTTGCTGCCGATCATCAGGCGCAGGCAGTCAGTGATGAAGTCGATCAGGTGGTGGTCGGCCTGCACCTTCGGGTAGTTGCCGAACAGCGCGCTTTCGGCCGGGCGCTCGACGTGGTCTTCCAGCGCCATGAAGCCTTCACGGCGGGCCTTGTTGAGCAGTTCGTAGACCAGGCTGAGGACGTCGATGTAGTCCTGCTGCTTGTAGCGCGGGCCCTTGAACACGCCGACCATGGCCTGCAGCGTCTGCTTGACCGTCTTGGCCGGGGTGCCGACCAGGAACGCACCCAGCGCGGCACCGCCGATGATGACCAGTTCGTAGGGCTGCCACAGCGCCCCAAGGCGGCCGTGTGCGCCGAGGTAGCCGCCCAGCACGCTGATGATGACGACCAGGAATCCAACGATGATGAGCATGGCGCGACGCAAGGAGGGGGGATATCTCCTTGTCGGCCTGACACCGGTGTTTCTGAAGAGGGAATTCTGTGAAGTCGGTCAGCGGGGCATTGCGGCGCGTGTCAGCCCGCCACACCGGCCTCTGCGCCGCCACGCTGCAGCGGATCGGGCCACGGCTCGCCGTTGCCGGTGAATGAAAGTGAGACCGAGTTCAGGCAGTGGCGCTCGTAGGTGGGCGGCGGACCGTCCGGGAACACGTGGCCCAGATGGCTGCCACAGCGGGCGCAGGTGATCTCGGTGCGAACCATGCCATGGCTGGTGTCGCGGATCTCGCGCACGTGCGACGGGTCGAACGGGGCGAAGAAACTGGGCCAGCCGGTGCCCGAATCGAACTTGGTGCTGGAGCGGAACAAGGGCAGGGCGCACAGGCGGCAGCAGTAGACGCCCTCGCGCTTGTTGTCGAGGAATACCCCGCAGAACGGCGCCTCGGTGCCGTGCTGCAGCAGCACGCGGCGCTCCTCGGCGCTGAGCCCGGCAACCAGGGCGTCGGTCTGCGTGGCGGTGGGGGGCGTCAGATCGAAAGCGCTCATGCCGGCTCTCCGTGGGGTTGTGGCCTGGGATGCCAGCAGACGTGGGGGTGTCGGCACACGCTTGCAAGTGTGATGGCCGTTCATGGCCGGCACACAGGGGCAGGCGCAGGGTAAGGGTGGCCCACCCTGGAGCGCGCGATGAAACCCCGCCTAGTCCTGTTGTTGTCGGCCCTGTTGCCTCTGCTTGCCCAGGCGCAGGTTCCCACCGGCAGTCCGACCGCCACCCGCAGCAGCGCGACGGTGGCACCGCCGCCTGTCGCCCCGCCACCGCAGGCGTCGCGCCCGCAGCCGCAGGTGCTGCCCTCGCCGCAGCCGGCACAGCCGATCCGATCGACCGGCCCGGCCCAGGTGACCCCCACGCCCGCGCCGGCGCTGCCGGACAAGGTCTACGACCGCAACGGCCGCATCGTTCCCGGCGTCAAACCGGTCGGCCCCAACCGCGTGTTCGACTCGCGCACCGGCCGCTACTACGACAGCGTACCGACCGGCGACGGCCAGCAGATCAAGCGCTGACCCCAGCGCCCGCAACCAATCGCGCAACCCAAAGAGCGCGCAGCGACCCGCTGTCGCTCTTTTTCTTTTTCTTTTTCCGTGGCTGGCGCCCGCATGAACCTGTCCAAGGCCGGGCGGGTGGGCTGTGCAGGGGCGCAAGCGCCATGGGCCCGAGGCATGCCTCGGGCGGATTGGGCAGGACGCCCAACCCCGGTCTTGCCGTGTGCGCAGGACA
>NZ_JFYS01000025.1:0-33773 GCF_000632045.1 Stenotrophomonas sp. RIT309 | reverse complement strand
GGGGGGGAGGGGGGGGCGGGGGGGGGGGGGGGGGGGGGGGAGGGGGGGGGGGGCGGGGAGGGGGGCGGAGGGGGGGGGGGGCGGGGGGGGGGGGGGGCGGGGAGGCTGCGGGGGTGGGGGGGGGGGGGGGGACTGATCATTGCCTGGCGTGGATCTGCGGCAGCAGCCTGGGGCAAGATGAAGGTCTTCCGCAGGAGCCCTGACCATGCGCGGCATCGATTTCAGTTCCTGGCAGGGCGTGCTGTCCACCCTGGCCGGGTTGGTCCTGATCACCCTGCTCGGCGTGGGCATCCGCCTGCTGGTGATGCAGACCCTGCAGCAGCGCCGCGAACGAGAGAACCGGCAGATCAATGAGCGGCTGCGTACCTTGATGGCGGCCTACAAGACGCTGGGCGGCTCCTTCACCGGTGAGCTGGGGGTCGATCCAACCCACCTGCGCGACCTGCGCCAGCGGGCCCACGAAGAAGGCATCGCCGAGCCGGGCTCGGATCGGGCCCGGCGCATCCGCGATGCGGTCGAAGCGGCCTTGTCGGACATCCTGCTGCTGGGCACCGACGAGCAGGTACGGCTGGCCGCGCGCGCTGCCAGTGAACTGGCACAGGGGCGTGCGGTGCACACACACGAACTGGTGATCTCGCTGCGCGACTTCGTCCGCGAGGCGCTGGACCTTGCGCCGATACCGGGCGACCTGGAGATCCCGCGCCAAGGGCCTACCCGCCCTGCGGGCAGCGGTGGCGGAAGTGGCAAGGGCCGCAACGAGGGCGACGCCAAGGGCGGTCGCACCGGTGGAGGTGGCGGCGGTGGCGGCGGCATGGGTGCCGGAATGGGCGGGCTGGGTGTTGGTGCCGGTGCTGCGCTGGGTGCCGGCCACGCGGCCGGTGAGGATGAAGCGGGCGCCCGCTGAGGACGCCCGCCCGGGTCAGCGCTTGAGTTCGAAGATCGGCTCGAATCCGCCGTAGATCATCCGTGCACCGTCGAACGGCATGGGATTCTTCGACGGGTCCAACCGCGGGTCTTCCATCATTTTCTGCATGCCTGCATCGCGGGTGGCCTTGTCCGGCCACTCGATCCAGGAAAACACCACGGTCTCCTCCGCCGTGGCTTTCACCGCGCCGAAGAAGTCGGTGGTCTTGCCGTGCGGCACGTCATCGCCCCAGCACTCGACCACGCGCAGCGCGCCGTGTTCGAGGAACACCACGTCGCCGCTGCGCGCGTGGGCGAGGAACTTCTCCTTGTTGGCGGTGGGCACCGCCAGGACGAAACCATCGATGTAGCTCATCGCTTGCCTCCGGAATGGACCGTGCCAGGTGCACGGCCTTCATTGAGTCGACGCTTCAGGGCACGGCAAATCGACATCGATTGCCGCGCCATTGAATCGAAGCGCGTGCGCGTACCGCGCGCGTATGCCTGAGCCTTGCTGAATCAATGCAAAAAATTCAGCAATGCGAAGACCGCTGTTTTCAGGGAGCGTTGTGGCGAATAACGGAGAATTTACATTCCCGATGCGATGGCGCCCTGGCGCTGCTGCACACCATAAGAAAGTAAAGGTGTACCCCCATGAAGAATTCGCTGATTGCTCTGGCTCTGGCCGCTGCCCTGCCGTTCACCGCTTCGGCCGCCGAAAACCTGTCCTACAACTACGCCGAGGCTGACTACGCCAAGACCGACGTTGACGGCATCAAGGCTGATGGCTGGGGCGTGAAGGGTTCCTACGGCTTCCTGCCGAACTTCCACGCTTTCGGCGAGTACAGCCGTCAGGAAGTCGACCACACCAACATCAAGGTTGACCAGTGGAAGGTCGGTGCCGGCTACAACGTCGAAATCGCTCCGTCGACCGACTTCGTTGCCCGCGTCGCCTACCAGAAGTTCGACCAGAAGCACGGCCTGGATTTCAACGGCTACAGCGCTGAAGCCGGTATCCGTACCGCGTTCGGTGCCCACGCTGAGGTCTACGGCCTGGTCGGTTACGAAGACTATTCGAAGAAGCACGGCGTCGACATCGACAGCCAGTGGTACGGCCGTCTGGGTGGTCAGGTCAAGCTGAACCAGAACTGGGGCCTGAACGGCGAGCTGAAGATGAACCGCCACGGCGACAAGGAATACACCGTCGGCCCGCGCTTCAGCTGGTAATTGCATCTACGGCGCGCCCGCGCGCTGTTCGTGCTGAAACAGGCCCGGCATTGCCGGGCCTGTTGCGTTGTGGGGAATCAGAACAGAGTCTGACTGCGGTGCGCGGCGTCATGTTGCATTGCAATGAATTGGATTCCGCCACCGCCAGTGGCGGCCTACGGTGGATATCCCGTGCTGCCGGATACACCGCGATGCCGCCCGTACTCCCACCGCTGCTCCCCGACCGGCCGCGCCGTCTGGCGCTGCTGGATCCGCATCCGGTGCTGCGGCTGGGGGTGGAAGTGCTGCTGCACCAGCACAGCGGCGTGCACGTGCGCGGCAGCTACGCCAACGAAGATGACCTGGTGGAACTGCTGCAACGCGAACCCGGCTGCGTTGACCTGCTGGTGATCGATGCGCTGCCGCTGGGGGATCTTGGCGACGGGTTGCAGCTGCTGCGCGGATTGTCCCGGCGCTGGCCCAGCCTGCCGATACTGGTGCTGTCGGCGCACTGCAATGCCAGCACCGTGGCCACGACGATGCAGGCCGGCGCACGCGGCTTCCTGTCCAAGGCGACCACGCCGGAAATGCTGCTGCGCGCGGTGGACGTGGTGGCCCGCGGTGGGCGGTTCGTGCCCCCGGAGCTGCGCACGCAGCTGAATCGATCGCGCGCGCGGCGCATGTCGGCGCCCAGCCTGACGCCACTGAGCCGGCGTGAACGCGAAGTGCTGCGGCTGGTGCTGCAGGGGTGCAGCACCGGCGAAGTGGCCCGGCGCTTCCAGCGCTCGGCCAGCACGATCAGCACGCAGAAGAAAGCGGCCTACCAGAAGCTCGGCATCCGCAGCGATGTCGAACTGTTCCGCATCCGCCACCTGCTGGAGTATGGCTGACGGGCGCGCTTACTCGCCCTGGTACTGCTTTTCCTCGACCAGCGCCGAACCGGCAACACGGTTGATCTCGTTCTTCACCTGCACGCGTTCGCCGTTGGTGCCGTACACGCCGCGCGCCAGCTGGATGAACGCCTCGTCGAATACCTGCGCCGCTTCCTTGTCGCGCAGCTGGTCCTGGATCTCCCACATGCGCTCGTTGATGGCCTTCAACTGCGTCTTCAACGCGGCCAGTGCCGGCTGCGCGTCAAGCTGCTGCTGCAGCAGCGGCAGCAGGCCGTCAAGCTCGGTGCGTACGTTGGCCAGCTTGGTCGCATCGTCGATGCGCTCGGCCTTGATCTCGAGAATGGTGATCTTGTCGATCAGCTCGCCGATCGATACCGGGGTCAGGATGGCGTCCACGTGGTTGGTTCCTGGAAATAGGCCCGCATGATACCGCGCCCACCGCAGCGCGGATTTACGCTGAATTTGCGCTGGCACGGCAGCATCGCCATCGAACCGTTACGGCCCTGCCATCGACACTGCCGTCCCGGCGGACAGACCGCCTTCGACGAGGAAGTGAGTGCAGTGAAGAGCAAGGGGATGATCGTGGCCAGCGCGGCCGCACTGGCGGGGCTGCTGTGCGCCGGCAGCGTGCAGGCGCAGGTGCAGGTGAGTGGCACGGCGGCATTGACCAGCGACTATGTCTGGCGCGGCAGTTCGCAGAGCGAGGGCGATCCGGCCGCGCAGGTGGGGGCAAAGGTGACGGTGGGTTCGGGCTGGTATGCCAGCGCATGGGGATCGAATGTCTCGTTCACGCCGGACAGCGGGGCACGCAGCGAGTTCGATCTCGTCGCCGGCTGGTCCGGCGCGCTGTCGCCGGACTGGAGCCTGGATGCGAACCTCACCCGGTATGTCTATCCGGGCACTGGCCGCGCACTGGACTGGACCGAACTCAATGTCACCACCACCTGGAAGCAACGCGCCTGGCTGCAGGTTGCCCACTCCAACGATGCCCTGGCCGGCGGCCGTCGCGGCACCTACGCACAGCTGGGCGTGCGGGTGCCGTTGAACGAGCGCGTGCGGTTGGAAGCGGCGGTGGGGCAGTACTGGCTGGCCACCGCGCAGGGGCCGGACTACCTGCATGGCCAGCTCAGTGCCATTGCTACGTTGACGCCGGCCTGGGAACTGCGCGCCACCGTGCATGACACCGACAGCGCCGCCAAGCGTCTGTTCCCGGGCAATGCCGGTGGACGCTGGGAACTGGCGCTGCAGGGCAGCTTCTAGTCGGCCGACGCGGCCTGGCGTGCGCGCCAGGCACTGGGCAGCCACACCAGCAGGGCCAGTACCGCCACCGCGGTACCGGCCACGCATACGCCGGTCCAGCCGAAACGCTGGTAGACCTGTGCCGACAGCAGCGAGCCCAGCGAACCCCCGATGAAATAGCCGGTCATGTAACCGGCATTGAGGCGGTTGCGTGCCTCCGGCTGCAGTGCGTAGATCAGGTTCTGGTTGCTGACATGCAGCAGCTGCGCGGCCAGGTCCAGCACCACCACGCCGACCAGCAGCGCCAGCAGCGAATGCGCCGACAGCCCCAGAGGCAGCCAGGACAGCAGCAACAGCACCAGCGCAATGGCCGTGGCCCGGCCGGTCTGGCCACGATCCGACATGCGCCCGGCAAGGCCAGCAGCCAGCGTACCGGCGGCACCGACCAGCCCGAACAGGCCGATGGTGGCGTCGCTGTAGGCATACGGCGGCTGCGCCAGCAGGAAGGCCAGTGGCGTCCAGAAGATCGCGAACATCGCAAAGCTGCACGCGCCGAGCAACGTGCGCTGGCGCAGCACCGGCTCCTGCACGAACAGCGTGCCGATCGAGCGCAGCAGCGCGAAGTAGCTCAGCCCGGCGCTGTGGTGGAAACGCGGCAGGCCGCGCTGCAGGGCCAGCGCGGTCAGCACCAGCGTACCTGCAGCGATCGCATAGACCAGGCGCCAGTCGCCCAGGCTCGACAGCAGCCCGGCCACGGTGCGTGCCAGCAGGATGCCCAGCAGCAGCCCGCTCATCAGCGTGCCGACCACGCGGCCGCGATGCTCCGGTGCGGCCAGGGTGGCGGCGAACGGCACCAGCACCTGCGCCACCACCGAGAACAACCCGGTGATCGCGGTACCGGCCAGCAGCCATGGCAACGACGGCGCGCACGCGCTGATCACCAGCCCGCTGGCCGACAGCAACGTCATCACCACGATCAGCCGGCGGCGCTCGAACAGATCACCCAACGGCACCAGCAGGATCAGGCCAGCGGCGTAGCTCAACTGCGCAGCGGTCACCACCATGCCGACCTGGCCGAAAGGCACGCCGAAGGCATCGGCGATGGTATGCAGCAACGGCTGCGCGTAGTAATTGCTGGCCACCGCGACACCGGTGGCGACCGACATCAACAGGATCTGCCAGCGCTGCAGGGGAGGAAGGGAAGGGGACACGCGATGTTCCGTGAAGCAGGGCAGCACAGTGTCCGCCTGCTGCGATCATGATGGAAATGAATCATCATCATCGCTGTCATCTGGAATTGAGATACGGGTGTGAACCTGAAGCAGCTCGAGTTCGCCGTGGCCCTGGCTGAAGAGGGCAACTTCACCCGTGCGGCCGCGCGCTGCCACGTCGTGCAGTCCGCCCTGAGCCATCAGATTGCCCATCTGGAGCAGGAGCTGGGCACGACGTTGTTCGAGCGGCTGCCGCGCCAGGTGCGCGCCACCGCGGCGGGAGAGACGTTGCTGGTGCACGCCCGGCAGGTGCTGGCCAGCCTGCGCCACCTGCGTGCCGATGTCGCTGCCGTCAGTGGTGACGTGCGCGGGCTGCTGGCGATCGGGCAGATCTCGTCGCTGACCGGCGTCGACGTGGTGGCCATGCTGGCTGCCTTCCAGCAGCAGCACCCGCAGGTGGAGTTCCAGTTGCGGGTGGACAAGAGCGAGACCCTGCTGCAGCAGGTGCAGTCGCGCGCACTGGACGTGGCGCTGGTGGGGCTGGCGCCGTCGGCCCATCTCGAGGGCGTCTGCCACCAGATGCTGCAGAAAGAGGATCTGGTGGCCGTGCTGGCGCCGCAGCATCGGTTGGCCACGCGCCAGCGGTTGCCGTTGGCGGCGCTGCAGGATGAGGCCCTGGTCGATTTCCCGCAGGGGACCGGCGCGCGCCGGCAGACCGATGATGCGTTCGCCGCAGCGGGCCTGCCGCATCAGGTGCGTTTCGAGGTCAACCTGATGGAACTGGTCGAGCGCTTCGTCCGCCACGGCCTGGCGGTGGGCATCGTGCCGGTGCGGATCGCCGACGGTTTCGAAGGGGTGGTGCAGGTGCCGCTGCAACCGACCCCGACCCGGCGCGTACATCTGGTCTGGCAGCGCCTGCCGACGCCGGCCGCACGCGCCTTCGTCGACGCCGTGCTCAGCTGCGCAGGCGCAGGCTCAGGCCCTTGAGGAAGTTGCGCAGCATCTGGTCCAGGCAGCGCCGGTAGTTCTTGTGGCCGGGCTGGCGGAACAGCGCGCCGAGTTCGGATTTGGAGACGTTGAAGCCGATGCTGGTGAAGATCTCCATCATGTCGACATCGCGCAGCTGGAAGGCCACGCGCAGCTTCTTCAACACCAGGTTGTTGTCGATGCGGGTTTCCACCGCGCGCGGCGCCTGGCCCTCATCGTGACCGCGCAGGTGCAGGATCAGGCCATCGAGGAAGTGCGCCAGCGCACTGTCGCTCATCGGCTGGAAACCCGGCTCGTCTTCACGCAGCAGCCAGGCCTTGGCCTGGTCGACATCCACTTCGAACGCCGGATCGGCCATCTGGCACAGGGTCACCACGTGGTGGTCGCCGAGGTCCAGGGAATAGCGCACGCTGCGCAGTACATCATTATTGATCATGGCCCATTGTACCGGCCCTGCGGCTGTAACCGGATTGTCACCGGATTGCAGCATCGTGAGCGCTGTTCTGCAGAGACCCTCTCCAATGCGCCGGTACCTCCTTTCCGTTCTGCTGGCCGCCAGCAGCTTCGCCGCCACCGCCCAGGACCGTTTCGTGCCCGTGGAGCAGCGTCTCAGCGCGGCCCAGCTGGCTGAAGTGGACCTGGACGCGACCCAGCTGCAGACCCTGAACCGCGTGCTGCGCGAGGCCGAGGCATCTACGCCCGTACCCACGCGGGCGGCGGTTGCGGCCAACACCGGCGCGCCGGTGCCGGCCAACGTTCCCGCCCCGGCGGCGATGCACCTGGGCCTGGAAGAGGGGCCGGTCAGCGCCCGCGTGGTCGGCGACGTTGCGGGTTGGCAGCCGGGCACAGTGTTCACCCTCGACAACGGTCAGCAGTGGCAGGTGATGAAGGGCCAGATGAAGCTGCGCAAGACCCTGCAGGCACCGCAGATCGAGGTGATTCCGGGCATTGCCGGGCGCTGGTTCCTGCAGGTCGACGAAGATCTGCCGAAGGCACGCGTGTTCCGCCTGCGCTGACCACGCGCACCGCAGCGGGCCGATCAGGCAACGCAGCCGTGGGCCGACGGTGCCAGAATGGCGGTCTGGTTTCCCACGGAGTTGTCTGATGACCCGAACCGTCCTGATTACCGGCGCCACGTCCGGCTTCGGCGCCGCTGCCGTACACCGCTTCGCCCAGGCGGGCTGGAAAGTGATCGCCACCGGCCGTCGCAGCGAACGCCTGCAGCCGCTGGTCGAGCGCTACGGCAAGGAGGTGGTGCACGCGGCCGTGTTCGACGTGCGTGATCCGGTCGCGATGGAGGCGGCACTGCTGGCGCTGCCGCCGGCCTTCGGTGACATCGATCTGCTGGTCAACAATGCCGGTCTCGCCCAGGGCACCGCGCCGGCGCAGAGCGCCAGCCTGAAGGACTGGACGACGATGATCGACACCAACATCACCGCGCTGGTCACCCTGACCCATCGCCTGTTGCCGCAGCTGGTGGAGCGCAAGGGCGCCATCATCAACATTTCGTCGGTGGCCGGTGTCTATCCGTATCCGGGCGGCAACGCCTATGGCGGCACCAAGGCGTTCGTCAGCCAGTTCTCGCTGGGCCTGCGTTCAGACCTGCACGGTACCGGTGTACGCGTGACCACCATCGAGCCGGGCATGGCCGAAACCGAGTTCACCGTGGTCCGCACCCATGGCGACCAGGTTGCGTCGGACAAGCTTTACACCGGCGCCAACCCGATGACCGCCGAAGACATCGCCGAGCAGATCTTCTGGGTGGCGAGCCTGCCCCCGCACCTGAACATCAATCGCCTGGAACTGATGCCGGTCAGCCAGTCGTTCGCCGGTTTCCAGGTTGCCCGCGAGAGCTGATCCGCCGTCTGCAGCGTCGAGCCCGGCGCTGCACGGGCAAAAAAAAAAAGCCGGGCAATGCCCGGCTTTTTTCATTATGCCCGCACGCTTACTGCGCCTTGATCGCCATCGCCTGCAGGCCGGTGCCATCCAGCTTCTGCTTGGCTTCGGAAAGCTCACCGGCGGTGCCATAGGGCCCCATGCGTACGCGGTACACGGTCTTGCCGTTGATCTGCGCCGACTCCACGCGTGCGGCCAGGCCCATCATCGCCAGCTTGGCCTTGGTCGCTTCGGCATCGCCGGACGCGCCGAACGCACCGGCCTGCAGGATGTAGCGGGCGTTGTCGGCCGGTGCCGGGGCTGCTGCAGTGCTGGCGGTGGCCGGCGCGGTTTCGCTGCGTGCCGCAGGAGCGGCGGCAACGGTGCTGGTGCTGGCCGGCGCGGTGGTGGCCGCTGGCGCGGCGGTCGTCGGGCGTTCACTCACCGGCGTCGGCAGCGGACGGCTGGTGGCGGTCACCGGCGCGGTGCTGGCAACGCTCGCCGTCGCCGCAGGGGCTGCGGCCGCAACCGCCGCCGGCACGGGCTTGCCTTCCAGTGCGGCCTGCGCGCGCTGCGCTTCGGCCTTGCTCCGGCGCTGTTCCTCGGCGCGCGCGCTGGCGGCCAGTTCGGCGTCGGACATCTCCACTTCCTTGCCAGGCAGCAGGGTGTAGAAGTCGTACTGGGTGGCGGCCGGCTTTTCCGGCTCAGCCGGTTTCGGCGTGACCGGCTGTGCGGCCGGCTGGGTGCCGACATCGCCTTCGCCATCGGCCACCGGCGCCGGCTGCGCGTTCGGGTTCGGCTGCGGACCGGCGCGCAGGAAGCCATCGCCCTCGCCCTTGAACAGGTTCGGCGCCGCCAGGAACACCACGGCGGCGATCGCCACGCCGGCAACCAGCCACACCCATCCGGGCGTGCCTTGGCTGCTGTTGCGCCGAGCCTGTGTCTTGCCGCGTCGTGCTGCCATGTCTACTGCGTCTCCTGAGGCTTACATTTTTTCCGGGGCGGAAACGCCCAGGAGGTCGAGGCCGTTGGCCAGTACCTGGCGCGCCGCGCAGGCCAGGGTCAACTTGGCATTGCGATCGGTCGCGTCGTCCACCAGCACCGGCGTCCCGTGATACCACGTGTGGAAGGCGTGCGCCAATTCGCGCAGGTACTGCGCGACCAGATGCGGTTCCAGCGCCACGCCGGCCGCTTCCACCACTTCCGGATAACGCGAGATCTCGTTCATCAGGGCCAGCGATGCGTCATCGGCCAGGCGGCCCAGATTGGACAGGCCGGTGCCCTGTTCGTAGACCAGACCCTTCTCCTGCGCCTGGCGCAGCAGGCTGCAGACACGGGCATGTGCGTACTGCACGTAGAACACCGGGTTGTCGTTGCTCTGCTGACGGGCCAGGTCGATGTCGAAGGTCAGCTGTGAATCGGGCTTGCGTGCGATCAGGAACCAGCGGGTCGCGTCGCGGCCGGCTTCTTCGATGAGGTCGCGCAGGGTGAAGTAGCTGCCGGCACGCTTGGACAGCTTCACTTCCTCGCCGCCGCGCATGACGGTGACCATCTGGTGCAGCACGTATTCAGGCCAGCCCTGCGGGATGCCCACTTCCATGGCCTGCAGGCCGGCACGCA
The DNA here is from genome assembly GCF_000632045.1 of Stenotrophomonas sp. RIT309. NCBI lineage: Bacteria > Pseudomonadati > Pseudomonadota > Gammaproteobacteria > Lysobacterales > Lysobacteraceae > Stenotrophomonas > Stenotrophomonas sp. RIT309. Next base: position 23,839 of record NZ_JFYS01000025.1, on the reverse strand, counting down.
CGCGCGCCAGTGAACCGTGGTGGTCCGCGCCCAGTTCGGTGATCGCGCGCTCGTAGCCGCGCTGCCACTTCGACAGGTGGTAGGCCACGTCCGGCACGAAGTAGGTGAAGGTGCCGTCGGACTTGCGCATCACGCGGTCCTTGTCGTCACCGAAGTCGGTGCTGCGCAGCCACAGCGCGCCGCCTTCCTCATAGGTATGGCCCGACGCCTGCAGCTTGGCCACTGCCTCGGCGACCTTGCCATCGGCGTACAGCGAGCTTTCCAGGAAGTAGATGTCGAAATCCACGCCGAACGCGGCCAGGTCCAGGTTCTGCTCGTTGCGCAGGTAGGCCACGGCGAAGCGGCGGATCGCCTGCAGGTCGTCCGGGTCCTTGGCGCCGACCACCAGGGTGCCTTCCAGGTCGACGCTGGCGCCGGACATGTAGGCACGTGCCACGTCGGCGATGTAGTCGCCGCGGTAGCCGCCTTCCGGCCAGCCTTCCTGGTCCGGGGCAATGCCCTTCACCCGGGCCTGGGTCGACAGCGCCAGGTTCTCGATCTGCACGCCGGCATCGTTGTAGTAGAACTCGCGCTTGGCATTCCAGCCGTTGGCATCGAGCACGCGTGCCACGCAGTCGCCGATGGCCGCGGCGCGGCCGTGGCCGACATGCAGCGGACCGGTCGGGTTGGCCGACACATACTCCACGCCTACCGTGCGGCCATTGCCGGACAGGTTGCGGCCGTAATCGGCGCCTTCCTTGATGACGGTGACGGCTTCACGCTGGTACGCGGCCGGCGCCAGGTGGAAATTGATGAAGCCGGGGCCGGCGATCTCGACCTTGCTGACGTCTTCGCTGCGCGGCAGTGCCTCGACCAGCGCCTGTGCCAGTGCGCGCGGATTGCTGCGCGCGGCCTTGGCCAGCAGCATCGCGGCGTTGGTGGCGAAGTCGCCATGGTCGCGGGTCTTCGGGCGCTCGACCACGAAGTCCGGCGGCAGGGAGTCGACGGGCAGGGTGCCATTGGCGCGCAAGGCTTCGATGCCTTGGCTGATCAGGGCGCGGAGGAGATTTTTCACGAGGCCTGCTGTGAGAATGAGCGGCGGAATCGCCCATTTTAGCGCAGATGCCGGCCTCAACGCTGACCGGGGCCTGCCTGCCAGGGCACGCGTCGCGGCGTGCTGCTGCGGGGCTCATCCGACCAGGCGGGCCTGGAGCGGTGGCAGAAGACCCCGTTCAGCAAACGAAACCGGACGCCCCTCGCCGACCACGAAGTGGTCCAGCAGGCGGATGTCGACCAGTGCCAAGGCCCGTTGCAGTTCCTCGGTGATCTGCGCGTCGGCGGCCGAGGGTTCCGGGTCGCCAGAGGGATGGTTATGGCTGAGGATGACCGCGGCGGCGTTGTGCAGCAGGGCTCTGCGCACTACTTCACGGGGGTAGACCGGGGCCGCGTTGATGGTACCGGCGAACAGTTCCTCGCAGGCGATCAGGCGGTGGCGGTTGTCCAGGAACAGGACCACGAACAGTTCCCGTGCCTGCCCACGCAGACGGTGCTGCAGGTAACGGCCGACGGCGGCAGGGTTGTTGCCGACCGCTTCGCCCTGTTGCAGTTCAGCGGCCAGGTAGCGGTGGGCCAGCTCCAGCCCTGCGGCCAGCGTGCAGCTGCGAGCCGGCCCCAACCCGGGGAGTTTCGATAGTTCGCGGGCGGAGCGGTCCAGCAGCACGCGCAACGGGCCGTGGGCGAGCAACAGGTCGCGCGCGGTCTGTACGGCGTCCCGGCCGCCAATGCCGGAACCCAGGAACAGGGCCAGCAGTTCGGCGTCGGACAGTGAAGTGGGACCGCGGGCCAGCAGCTTCTCGCGGGGGCGCTCTTCTTCGGGCCATTCATGGATGGGCATGGCACCCATCATGGCGATCATCGCCGACCGCTCCCATAAGCCCTTGCCGCACCTGCGGGTCGGCCAAGCCCTCAGTCGCGCCGGGTCTGCAGGTAGTCGTAGAGTTCCTGGTTGGTCTGCAGGCCCAGCTTGCGCATGGCTTCGGCCTTCTGCCGGCTGATCGTCTTCGGGCTGCGCCCGCTGCGGTCGGCGATGGCATTGATGTTCAGGCCATCGGTCAGCAGTTGCAGCACTTCCAGTTCGCGTGTCGACAACGCAGCCGGTGGATGGGGGAACAGCAGATCGCGGGCCTGCAGGTGGCGCCGCAGCTGGTCGGAAACGAACACCTGCCCGGCCATGGCGGCATGCAGGGCCTGCGGTAGTTCGGCGAAGTCGGCGCTCTTGTCGACAAGGCCGTGTACGCCATCGCGCAGCAGGCCATCGAGCAAGCCCGGGTGCCTGGCCCCGGTCAGCACTACCACGGGAAGGTCGGGATGGCGTTGGCGCAGCTCGGCCAGCAGTTCAGGGCCGTCCGGGCCGGGGCCGGGCATGGACAGGTCGGTGAGTACGGCGTGGCAGGGCTGCTGGACCAGCAGCTGCAGCAGTCCGGCACCGTCGGCAGCGGCACCGGCCACGTCCATCTGGTGACGCTCAAGCACGATTCGGATGCCGTGCAGGACGACCGGATGGTCGTCGGCAATGATGATGCGCGGTTGCACGGGGAACTCCTGGGAAATCGAACGGCACACCTCGGTGGCCAGCAATGATTCTGCAAAGCGGGGACGCGAAGAGGTATAGGAAAGTTCCGAATCGGCGCGCAGCAAACCCGGAAAACTCCATCGGCCCCCGCCCATGTGCTGATAGCCGCCCGCTATGTGCCGCGTGCACCGGGAGGTTGCTGGCCTTCGGGTAAGCTAACGCCCTCGTTTGCACAGGAATTCCAGGTGGCTGATTCTCCCAACGCTTCCCCGACGCGGACCCGCGCGCTGGAAGGCCAGAAACTGCTCTTGTGTGTCGGTGGCGGGATCGCGGCCTACAAGGCCCTGGAACTGGTTCGACGCCTGCGTGATGCCGGTGCGCTGGTGCAGGTGGCGATGACGGCCGGCGCCCAGCAGTTCGTCACCCCACTCAGCTTCCAGGCCCTTTCCGGCCAGCCGACCCGCACTACCTTGTGGGACAGCGCCGCCGAACAGGCCATGGGCCACATTGAACTGGCACGCTGGGCCGATCGCATCGTGATCGCGCCAGGCACCGCCGACCTGCTGGCCCGCCTGGCCCAGGGCCACGCCGACGACCTGGTCAGCACCTTGTGCCTGGCCAGCACCGCACCACTGACCGTGTGCCCGGCGATGAACCATCGGATGTGGCTGCATCCGGCCACCCAGGCCAATATCGCCCTGCTGCGCCAGCGTGGCGCGCAGGTGATCGGTCCGGTCGATGGGCCGCTGGCCGAAGGCGAATCCGGCCCCGGTCGTTTGGCCGAGCCGGCCGACATCGTCGCCGCCCTGGCCGCCAACGGCGCTGCCGCTGCCGCTGCCGCAGCGCCGGAAACGCACGCCCTGCAGGGCCTGCGCCTGCTGATCAGCGCCGGCCCGACCTATGAAGACATCGATCCGGTGCGTTACGTGGGCAACCGCAGCAGCGGCAAGATGGGCTACGCGCTGGCCGCCGCTGCCGCCGGGCTCGGTGCCCAGGTGGTGCTGGTCAGCGGTCCGGTGCAGCTGCCGACGCCGCCCGGCGTGCAGCGCATCGATGTGCGCTCTGCCGCGCAGATGCGCGAGGCGGTACTGGATGCGTTGCCGGCCGACATCTACATCGGTGCTGCCGCCGTTTCCGACTACACCCCGCGCCAGGTGGCCGCGCAGAAGCTGAAGAAGACCGCCGACAGCCAGTCGCTGGTGATCGAGCTGGTGCGCACCCCGGACATCCTGGCCGAGGTTGCCGCGCAGACGCAGTCGTTGAAGCTGGTGGTCGGCTTTGCCGCCGAGACCCACGATGTGGAGAAATACGCGCGCGGCAAGCTGGTCGACAAGCGCCTGGACCTGGTGATCGCCAACCAGGTGGGCATCAGCGGCGGTGGTTTCGAAAGCGACAACAATGCCGCCACGGCCTTCTGGCAGGATGGCGAACAGGTATTCCCGGCTACTTCCAAGCGTGAGCTGGCCGAACAACTGCTGGCGCTGATCGCGCGGAGGCTTCAGGCATGACCCAGGCAAGCAACACCCACGGACTCTCCCCGCAACCGTTGCAGGTAAAGCTGCTCGACCCCCGCTTCGGCGACAGCTGGCCGCTGCCGGCCTACGCCACCGAAGCCAGCGCCGGCATGGATCTGCGCGCGGCGCTGGAAACCGCGCTGACCCTCCAGCCGGGCGATACCGCACTGGTTCCCAGCGGCCTGGCCATCCATATCGCCGATCCTCATCTGTGCGCAGTGATCCTGCCGCGTTCGGGCCTGGGCCATCGCCATGGCATCGTGCTCGGCAACGGCACCGGCCTGATCGACGCCGACTACCAGGGGCCGCTGCTGATCAGTGTCTGGAACCGTGGCCGCGAGGCCTTCACCATCGAGCCGGGCGATCGCATCGCCCAGTTGGTGATCGTGCCGATTGCCCGCGTCAGCCTGCAGGTGGTGGATACTTTCACCGACAGCGTGCGGGGAACGGGTGGATTCGGCCATACCGGGGTGCGTTGACAGGGGACATCGATGAGCGGCATCGGGGAAGCACAGCGGGGAACGACGTTGGGACGCAGCGCGCCATTGCTGGGCGTGCTGCTGGTACTGCTGGCCGCCTGGTTCGGCTGGAGCGCGGTGCAGCAGTGGCGGCAGGCCGCCAGCGGGGACGCGCTGGAACAGGCGCGCGACCAGGCCGTGCAAGGGCTGCAGCAGGCTGCCTCCGGCCAGTTGCAGCAGCTGCAGCAGCAGTTGAAGGGCGACCGCGTGCAGCAGGCGCTGCAGGCCGGTGATGCCGCCGGCGCCGCGCTGGCGCTGCGGGAAAGCTGGACCGGCGTCGAGCAGGTGGAGGTGCTGGGCGCTGACCTGGCCGCAGGCTATGCCGATGCGGCCACTTTTGGATTCGCACGCCTGGCCCTGCTGGAATCTGCGCTGGCCGAAGGCAAGGCAACCCTGCGCGTGGTCCGCGATGGCGGCGGCAACCGCCTGGGTCTGGCCGCGCCGGTGCAACTGGCCGGTGTCGGGCCGGCGGTGGTGTATGTCCGCCAGCCGCTGCTGCGGTTGACCGCGCCGCTGGATCAGGTGAGCGCCCCCGGCAATGGCTTCCTGGCGCTGCGCCAGGGAGCACACAACATCGTGGTGCAGGGCGATACCGGCCTGTCCGAGAGCGCCGAAGCAATGGCGCGCCCGGTGGCGGGAACGCCGTTGCGGCTGGCCGCCGGGGTGCCCAATGTGGAACCCGGCCCGCTGGGGCTGGGAGCCCTCGCCAGCGCGATTGTCGCCCTGCTGCTGGGCTTCATCGCGGTACTGCTGGTGGTAGGTCGTGGCCGGCTGCCGAAATCACTGCCGCTGCCCAGCCGGCGCAGCGCGGTGGCCGACGCCGATCACGGCCCGACCCTGCGCGAAAGCCTGCAGATGGTCCCGCCAACTGTGCCCGGCGAGACGGTGGCCGAGGCTGCGCCACCTCCACCGCCACCGGTTCCGGCCGACGAGCTGGCTGCAGGCATCTTCCGCGCCTACGACATCCGCGGCGTCGTGGGCAGCCAGCTGACGGCGCGCACCGCCGCGCTGATCGGCCAGGCCATCGGCACCGTCGCCCTTGAGCAGGGCCTGCGCGAGGTGGTGATCGGTCGCGATGGGCGCTTGTCCGGTCCCGAACTGTCGGCCGGTCTTGCCGAAGGCCTGCGGCGTGCCGGCTGTGCGGTCATCGATATCGGCCTGGCGCCGACCCCGGTGGTGTATTTCGCCGCCTTCCATCTGCGCACCGGTACCTGTGTAGCGGTCACCGGCAGCCACAATCCGCCGGACTACAACGGTTTCAAGATCGTCATCGGTGGTGAGACCCTGTCCGGCGATGCGATCACCGACCTTTACCAGCGCATTGTCGAAGGCCGTCTGGTGCAGGCTGCGGAGCCGGGTGATTACCAGCAGCGCGAGGTCGCCGCCGATTACATCCAGCGTATTGCCGATGACGTGCAGCTGGACCGACCACTGAAAGTGGTGGCCGACGCGGGCAACGGCGTGGCCGGTGCCTTCGCCCCGCAGCTGCTGGAAGCGATCGGCGCAGAAGTCATCCCGTTGTACTGCGATGTCGACGGCACCTTCCCCAACCACCACCCCGATCCCAGCGAGCCGGCCAACCTGGAAGACCTGGTGCAGACGGTCAAGCGCTTTGGCGCCGACCTCGGCGTGGCGTTCGATGGTGATGGCGATCGCCTTGGCGTGGTCACCAGTGAAGGCAAGATCATCTACGCCGACCGTCTGCTGATGCTGTTCGCCGCCGACGTGCTGATGCGCAACCCGGGCGCGATGGTGATCTACGACGTGAAGTGCACCGGTAGGTTGTCCGATCACGTGCTGCGCAACGGCGGCAGCCCGTTGATGTGGAAGACCGGGCACTCGCTGATGAAGGCGAAGATGCGCGAGACCGACGCCGAACTGGCGGGCGAGATGAGCGGCCACTTCTTCTTCAAGGAACGCTGGTTCGGCTTTGACGATGGCCTGTATGCCGCTGCACGCCTGCTGGAGATCCTGGCCCAGCGCGAGGAAACGCCGGACGAAGTGCTGGCCGAACTGCCGGAAATGGTGGCGACGCCGGAGCTGAAGGTGCCGGTGGCCGAGGGCACCCCGCATGCGTTGGTGGCGATGCTGGTGGCCGCTGCGCAGTCGCCGGACAACCCGTATGTCGGCGGCCGCCTGTCGACCATCGACGGCCTGCGGGTGGACTTCGCCGACGGCTGGGGCCTGGTTCGCGCCTCCAACACCACGCCGGTGCTGGTGCTACGTTTCGAAGGCAACGACGAAGCAGCACTGGAGCGTATCCAGGCGCTGTTCCGCAGCCAGCTGCAGCCGGTGCTGGGCGACACCCCGCTGGGGTTCTGAGGTGAGGCCGGGCTGCGCCCGGCACCCGCGGTAGTGCCGGCCGCTGGCCGGCAACCTCAACAGCAACAGCGGGCACTCCGTGGGTTGGTGGAGCGGTGTCGGAGTGCGGGGACGCCGCAAGTACGTCCTTGTAGGCTTGGCAGCCGCATCCATGCGGCTGACACCCCGCACTCCGACACCGCCCCACCTCTGACAATTTCCCGGTGCTGTTGGTGGGTGTCGACCTTGGTCGACACAGTAGATCCACGCCAAGCGTGGATGCTCTTCGATGATGTCCATCCACGCATGGCGTGGATCTACTTGTCTGGTGGGTGCCGACCGAGGGTCGGCACGCCTCACCCCTTGAACCGCAGCCCCACGCCCGGTTCGGTGAACAGGTAGCGCGAATCCAGCGCCGAGTCGCCCAGCTTGTGCCGCAGCTTGCCGACCAGGATGCGCAGGTAGTGGGTGTCGTGCTGGTGGGTGGGCCCCCAGATTTCCTGCAGGATCTGTGGCTGGGTGACCACCCGCCCGGCATTGCGCAGCAGCAGCGACAGCAATGCGTACTCCTTGCGGGTCAATGCCACCAGCTCGCCATCGATCGCCACTTCACGGCGCACCAGGTCCACGTGCAGGTGGCCATCGTCGAACACCGGCGGCGTGCCATCGGTCGGCACGCTGCGTGTGCGCAGCAGCGCCCGCACCCGCGCCATCAGTTCCTGGGTGCCGAAGGGCTTGGTCACATAGTCGTTGGCGCCGTTGTCCAGTGCACGCACTTTCTCGGTTTCGCCGGCACGCACGGTCAGCATGATCACCGGCACCTGGCTCCACTGCCGCAGCTGCTCCAGTACCTCGTGGCCTTCCATGTCCGGCAGGCCGATGTCCAGGATCACCAGGTCCATGTCCTCGCTGGCAGCCATCTGCAGGCCTTCCTGGCCGGTCGCGGCCTGGCGCACCTGGTAGCCCTGCGCGCGCAGGCTGATGTCCAGGAACCGGCGGATCTGTGTTTCATCGTCGATCACCAGCACGCGCGGGGCCGGCGCGCTGGCATCAGTCGGGGTCGGACTCATCGTGGGAGGCTGGCTTGAGCAGGGGCAGGGTAATGCGGATCAGGGTACCGCGACCGTCGCGCCCGGGCAGCGCCTGCACGCTGCCGCCGTGTGCGCCGATCATGCCCTGGCAGATGGTCAGGCCCAGGCCGGTGCCGTGGCGGCCGCGGTCGCCGCGTTCGACGCTGTAGAACATGTCGAAGATGCGCGCGCGCTCGTCGTCGGGAATGCCGGGGCCGGCATCGATCACGTCGATGCGCAGCTGACCGTCCAGTTCGCGCGCCAGCACCTGCACGGCGGCATCGGCTGGCGAGAACTTGGCAGCGTTCTCCATCACGTTGAACACCGCCTGTTCCACCAGTGCCGGATGCACCCATATCGGTGCCAGCGTTGCCGGAATATCCAGCTCCAGCCGCACCTTCGGCTGGTAGCGCTGCAGGCGTCGGGCGGCCGAACCGATCAGCTCGTCCACGCCTATCCAGTCGCGGTTGATCTTCAGGCCCTCGTGGCCCAACCGGGTCATGTCCAGCAGGTTCTGGATGTAGCGGTCCAGGCGCTCGCCTTCGACCAGGATGGTGTCCAGCAACGCGCGGCGGTCGGCCAGATCCATCGCCGTACCGTAGCTGGCCAGGCTGTCGGCCGAGCCGATCATCGCTGCCAGCGGCGAACGCAGGTCGTGCGACACCGAAGAAAGCAGGGCAGAGCGCAGCCGCTCGGTCTCGTTGCTTACATGCGCCTGTTCCAGCTCGGCCACCAGGCGCGTGCGCAACGCGGCCTGGGCGATGTCGTCGACCATCGCTTCGGCCAGCTGGCGCTGTTCGGGCAGCAGCCGCGCCTGCGCACCCGGCAGGTACAGGCCGGCCACGCCGATCGCGCGGTCTTCGCCGTCCAGCAGCGGCAGGAACCACCATTGCGCGCCGGCCAGGGTATCGGTGAAGCGGCCACTGGGCTGGCCATGGCGCAGGGCCCAGTCGGCCGCCGCCAGATCGGTATCACCGGGCAGGCTGCGGCCACCGGCGGCGGTATCGGCGCCGATCCGCAGCCAGGCCGGTACGTCCATGGCCTGTTCCAGCGCATGCCGGCCGGCCTGTGCCACTTCACCATTGCCGGCCGCGCTGGCCAGCTGCCGGCCCAACTGCTGGCGTGCGCGTGCATGGCGGTTGGCCGCGCGCAGTGCGATCACCTGCATGCGCAGGCGCGACGCCAGGCGTCCGGCCACCAGCGCCGCCGCCAGGAACAGGAACACGGTGATCACGCCCTGCCGCGCGCCGATGGCGAAGGTGAAGCGCGGCGCGATGAACAGGAAGTTGTAAGCGAGAAAACACAGGATCGCCGCCATCACCGCGACGCTGGCGCGGGTACGTGCAGCCACCAGCACCACCGCCACGATGAACACCATCGACAGATCGGCCATGCCCACCCAGCGTTCGACCAGCCACGCCACCGCGCAGGCAAGGGCGGTGGCGATCAGGGCCTGCAACGGCTCGTGGCTGACCCCGCGCATCGGTGGCAGCAGCCCCTCTCGACGGGAACGCGCACGCGCCTGCGGCGTGCTGATGATGGTGATCTCGTAGTGCGCGCCGCGCTGGATCAGCTGCTGGGTCAGGGTACGGTTGAACATCCGCGCCAGCGGCCGTTCGCGGGTACGGCCCAGCACCAGCGTCGATACGCCGTTGTGCGCGGCGTGGTCGAGCAATGCATCGGCGATGCTTGAACCATGCAGCAGCTCGGCTTCGCCGCCGAGGCGGCGGGCCAGCGCGAACGCAGCATCGATCTCGCGCCGGGTCGCTTCGTCCTGGCGGCGCCCCTGCACCGTCACCACCGTCCACGGTGCATCGCGGCGTTCGGCGATGCGCCGTGCCACCCGCACCAGGTATTCGCTCTGGCCACCGCCGTCGATCGCCACCAGCACGCCACGCCGCAACGGCAGATTGCTCTCGCCGCGCGCGGCGCGTGCTTCGCGCAGGCTGCTGTCGACACGGTCGGCGGCCTCCTGCATCGCCAGCTCGCGCAATGCAGTCAGGTTGGCCGGCGAGAAGAACGCCTGCAGGGCCTGCGCGGCCTGCTCGGGCACGTACACCTTGCCCTGCTGCAGGCGCGCGATCAGTTCGCGCGGCGGCAGGTCGACCAGCACGATGTCATGCAGGCGGTCGAGCACGCCATCGGGCACGGTCTCGCTGACACGCACGCCGGTGATGCGCATCACCACATCGTTGAGGCTTTCCAGATGCTGGATGTTGACCGTGGTCCAGACGTCGATGCCGGCGTCCAGCAGTTCCATCACGTCCTGCCAGCGCCGTTCGTGGCGGCTGCCCGGCGCATTGCGATGGGCCAGCTCGTCCACCAGCACCAGCGCTGGTTTTCTCGCCAGCACGGCGTCCAGGTCCATCTCCTGCAGGTCGTGGCCATGGTAGGCCACGTCCTTCAGCGGCAGCCGTGGCAGGCCTTCCAGCAGGGCCTGGGTATCGGCACGGCCGTGGGTCTCCACCAGCCCGACCACCAGGTCCACGCCACGGCGCAGCTGTTCCTGCGCGCGGGTCAGCATGGCGTAGGTCTTGCCGACGCCGGGCGCAGCGCCCAGGAACACGGTGAGCTTGCCACCGGCTTCGCGTTGCAGTCCTTCCACCAGGGCGTTGGCCTGGCGGGTCCGCAGATCAGTCATGGGAGCCGCTGTCATGGCCGCCATTGTGCGCGCAGCGGGTGCAGCCCTGCATCACGGCGCGCGTGCCGCGTGGTCCAGTGCGAAGTTCAGCGTCACCACGTTCACCCGTGGCTGGCCGAATACGCCCCATTGCCGGTCCTGCGTGTTGGCCTTCACCAGTGCCTGCACCTGCTCGACGGGCAGGCCACGCGCACGCGCCACCCGGGCCACCTGCAGCTGCGCTGCCGCCGGCGACAACTGCGGATCCAGCCCGCCGCCGGACTGGGTGACCAGATCGGCAGGCACCTGCGCGGGCGCTACGCCTTCGCGCGCGGCCACTGCTGCGGTGCTCGCCGCCACACGCTCGGTCAGCGCCGGGTTGCTGCGGGCCAGGTTGGAGCCGGCCGCCGCCATCGGGTCGTAGTTGGCGGCCGACGGTCGCGCCTGGAAGTAGCCATCGCCGGTGAACGGCTGCGACAGCCATGCCGACGCACGCACCTGGCCGCTGCCATCGCGCAGCAGGCTGCCTTCGGCCTGCGCCGGGAAGGACAGGCCGGCAAAACCGGTGGCGATGCCGGCGTAGACCGCACCGGCCAGCAGCAGGGTGGCCACGCCCAGGCCGATGGCCGGGCGCCAGCTGGCGCCATCCTGCAGCGTGGCCACGCGCGCCTCGCGCTTCAGCTCGCGGGAAAGGGAAGGGGAGTCAGAACGGTTCATGCGCCGAATACCAGGACAAGAAGGAGGTCGATCAACTTGATCGCCGCGAACGGCAGCAGCACGCCACCCAGACCGTACACCAGCATGTTCCGGCGCAGCAGCGCCGTTGCGGTGGCCGGGCGGAAGCGCACACCGCGCAACGCCAGCGGGATCAGGGCGGGAATCACCAGGGCATTGAAGATCAGCGCCGCCAGCACCGCGTTGCGCGGGCTCGACAGCTGCATCACGTTCAGCGCGGCCATCGCAGGCACGGTGGCGGCAAACAACGCCGGCAGGATCGCGAAGTACTTGGACACATCGTTGGCCAGCGAGAACGTGGTCAGCGCGCCGCGGGTGATCAGCTGCTGCTTGCCCACCTCCACCACCGCCAGCAGCTTGGCCGGATCCGAATCCAGATCGACCATGTTGCCGGCTTCCTTGGCCGCCTGCGTGCCCGAATTCATTGCCAGGCCGATGTCGGCCTGGGCCAGCGCCGGCGCATCGTTGGTACCGTCGCCGACCATCGCCACCAGGCGGCCACCGGCCTGCTCGGCACGGATGCGGGCCAGCTTGTCCTCGGGCCGTGCCTCGGCGATGTAGTCATCCACGCCGGCTTCGGCGGCGATCGCAGCAGCCGTCAGCGGGTTGTCACCGGTGATCATCACCGTGCGGATGCCCATCGCCCGCAGCTGTGCGAACTTCTCGCGCATGCCGTGCTTGACCACGTCCGACAGCTCGATCACGCCCAGCACATGGCGACCCTCGGCCACCACCAGCGGCGTGGCACCGTTGCGCGCGACCTGGTCCACGCGCCCGGCCAGTTCGGCCGGTACGGTGCCGCCGAGCGCCTGCACATGGGCACGGATCGCATCGGCAGCGCCCTTGCGGATCTGCCGGCCGTGCATCAGGTCGACACCGGACATGCGGGTCTGCGCACTGAAGGCCAGGTAGTCGGCCTGGTCCGGCTCGGCGGTGGTGCAGCCCTGTTCGCGGGCCAGGCGCACGATCGACTTGCCTTCCGGGGTCGGGTCGGCCAGCGATGACAGCAGCGCCGCCTCACGCAGCTGGTCGGCGTCGATTCCGGCCAGTGCGTGGAAGTGGCTGGCCTGGCGGTCGCCGTAGGTGATGGTGCCGGTCTTGTCGAGCAGCAGCACGTCGACGTCACCGGCCACTTCCACCGCCTTGCCCGACTTGGCCAGCACGTTGGCCGCCAGCGCGCGGTTCATGCCGGCGATGCCGATGGCCGGCAGCAGGCCACCGATGGTGGTCGGGATCAGGCACACCAGCAGCGCGATCAGCAGCAGCGGATCCACCTTGACGCCCACCGACGCACCGATCGCCGGCAGCGTCGCCACCACCACCAGGAAGGTCAGCGTCATCGCCGCCAGCAGCAGGGTCAGCGCGATTTCATTCGGGGTCTTCTGACGGTTGGCGCCTTCCACCAGCGCGATCATGCGGTCCAGGAAGCTGTGTCCCGGCTCGGCAGTGATGCGCACGACGATCTGGTCGGACAGCACCTTGGTGCCGCCGATCACGCCGGAGCGATCAGTACCCGCCTCGCGCAGCACCGGTGCCGACTCGCCGGTCACCGCCGCTTCGTTGATGGTGGCCAGGCCCTGCACGATCTCGCCGTCGGCCGGCACCAGCTCGCCGGCACTGACGATCACATGATCACCGGGGCGCAGTTCCGCGGCGGGCACCTGGGTCTCGCTGGCACCTGCCTGCGCCGACGCCAGGCGACGCGCCACCAGGTCCTGGCGGGCGCGGCGCAGCGAGGCGGCCTGGCCCCGGCCACGTGCTTCGGCCACGGCCTCGGCGAAATTGCCGAACAGCACGGTGACCAGCAGGATCGCGGTCACCGCCAGGCCGAAGCCCAGTGGTGCATTGCCGGTCAGGGTGATGATCGCGGCGACGATCGTGCCGGCCATCACCACCGCCATCACCGGGCTGCGCACCAGATGCATCGGCGACAGCTTGCGTACGGCCTCGATGAGCGCCCGGCGCAGGCCGGCGGCATCGAGCAGGGCCGGGCGGGAAGCCACGGAAGAGGAACGGTTTGCGGTTGCGTGACTACTCATGGGGTGTCCTCAGTGCAGTCCCAGGCTCAGGTGGTCGGCGATCGGGCCGAGTACCAGGGCCGGCATGAACTGCAGCACGGTCAGGATGACGATCACCGAGACCAGGGTCAGGGCGAACGTCGGGGTTTCGATCTGCAGGCTGCCGGCCGATTCAGGGGCCTGCCGCTTGGCGGCCAGCTGTGCGGCCACCACCAGCGGGATGATCAGCAGCGGGAAGCGGCCCAGCAGCAGCACCAGCGAGCAGCTCAGGTTCCACCAGGGCGTGGCGTCACCCAGTCCCTCGAAGCCCGAGCCGTTGTTGGCGTAGGCCGAGACGTACTCGTAGAACACCTGACTGATGCCATGGAAGCCGGGATTGGAGGTGCCCGCCAGACCCGGCACGGCCAGCGTGATCGCGGTGAACAGCAGCAGGGTGATCGGCTGCAGCAGCACCAGCAGTGCCAGCAGGCGCACCTGCGGCGTTTCCAGCTTGCGGCCGAACAGTTCCGGTGTACGGCCGGTCATCAGCCCGGCCAGGAACACACCCAGCAGCAGGTACACGATGAACTGCTGCAGGCCGCAGCCGATGCCGCCCCAGATCGCGCTGACCAGCATGTTGACCATCGCCAGGCCGCCAGACAGCGGGCTCAGCGAATCGTGCATGCCGTTGACCGAACCGTTGGAGACCTGGGTGGTCACCGCCGCCCACAGCGCGGTGCCATCGGCGCCGAAGCGTACTTCCTTGCCTTCCATCAGCAGCGGCGTGGCCGCGCTCGCGCTATGGCCCTCGCTCCATACCATCGCACCGGTGGACAGCAGCGACATGCCGAGCATGCAGCTGAACACCAGCGCGCCGAAACGACGGCGCCCGGTGAACGCGCCGATCATGAAGATCACCGCCATCGGCACCAGCAGGATGCCGATCACCTCCAGCATGTTCGACACCGGGGTTGGGTTCTCCAGCGGGAAGCTGCTGTTCGGGCCATACCAGCCGCCGCCGTTGGCGCCCAGCTGTTTGGCCGCGACCATCGCCGCAACCGGGCCCAGCGGCAGCTTCTGCTGCGCCATGCCGGCACTGGCATCGATCGGCGTGGCCTGGGGGCCACCGGCCATCGTGGAGGGCACGCCCTGGCTGGTCAGCAGCAGCGTCCATACCAGGCACAGCGGCAGCAGGAAGCGCACGCACAGGCGCACGACGTCGGCGTAGTAATTGCCCACCGCCACCTGGCGGTCATCGCCCGCGGCGGGCGCGGTGACCGATTTCGGCGCGCGCGAGAACAATGCACGCAACGTGGCCACGGCCAGCGCCAGGCCCATCATCGGCGTCACCACCTGCAGGCCGGTGATGCCGGTCATCTGCGAGAAGTAGGACAGCTGGGCCTGGCCGGAATAGTGCTGCTGGTTGGTGTTGGTCAGGAACGAGATCATCGTGTGCAGCGCCGTGTCCCAGCGCATGTTCGGGATCTGGTCCGGATTCAACGGCAACCACGCCTGGGTCATGAACACGGCCTGGGTCAGCACCGCGATCACCACGTTGCTGAGCACGAATGCCAGCACGTAGCCCCGCCAGGACATCGAACGTGAAGGATCAACGCCGAGCACCTTGTACAGCGGCTTTTCTATCCAGTGGAACAGCACGTCGACCTTCATCGGCGTGCCGCGCATCACCCGGGCGAGGTACAGGCCCAGGGGCCAGGCCAGCAGCAGGCTGGCGGCAAGAATGGCAAGAATTTCAGTCATGGCAGGCTCCGCTCAGAACGACTCGGGCCGCAGCACGACATAAAGAAGATAGGCGGCGGCAACCAGCACCAGCACGCCACACAGCAACGACAGCCAGGGGGACATGGAATTTGAGACCTGGTGGAACCCCTCCACCTCAGGCCGTCATCGTCGTCCCCGCCCCCATAAACGCACTACGCGCCGGACAGGGCCGACGCGTAAAGAGTGCATAAATTTCAGGGTCCAGGCCGTAACCCGGCAAGCGGTAGCGCCGGGCCATGCCGGGCGAGCAGCGCGCCGCTCAACCCGCCGGGGTCTGTGCCGGCACGTCCACCGGCGCCAATCCCTTCAGCTGCCGATAGCGCTGCAGGCTGCTTTCGATTTCGACCTTCAATGCCTGCTGCTGCTGTTCGAAACTGGCCAGCAGCCGTTGCTGCGACTGCAGCTGCGCATGGCGCTGGCCGATCGCCTGGGCCTGCTTGTCGGCTACCTTGCCGCCGGCTAGTTCGCGGTCGCCGGCGGCAGCAAGCAGGGCCACCAGCGATTCGCGCAGGCTGGCCACGTTGTACTGGGCGGTCTTGAGGTTGTTGTCGAGCACCTCCTGGCGCTCGGCGAACACGCGCCGCAGCGCATTCTCATCACCGTAGGTGGTCAGCATCGCCTGTTCGGTACGCTGCCGGGTCTGCTCGGCCATCTGATCCAGCTGGACCTGCGCCGCCGCCGTGCTGGCGGCAGCGCGTTCCTCATCGCTCAACGCGCGCTGCACCTGCGCGTTGCGCAGGCCGCTGTTGGCGCTGAACTCATCACGGGCGTGGTTGACCGCATCGGCCGGCAGCGCGTCGCTGCAGATCCGCTCCTTGCCCTCGTTCCAGCAGTACAGCTTCTTGTCTGCGGCCTTGCCGCTGGACTGTGCCAGCAGCGTCTGCGGCATCACCAGCAGCAGGCTGGCAGCAACGATGGCAGGAACTCGGAACATGCGACCTTCCCCCTGATGGTCAGCGCGTGGAACGGACGCCGTACTGGGCGCGATAGGCCTCCAGCGGCTGCCGGTAGCCTACAAGTTCCGGATTTCCGGACGCGAAATCAAGCAGGTCGGCCAGCGTCGCCACGGCGATCACCGGGATGCCGGCTTCTTCGGCCACGGCCTGTGCGGCGGAGCGATGGTCGCTGTCCGAGGCGATCTCCTGGCGGTCCAGGGCGACCACGATGCCGGCCGGAATACCGCCCGCAGCGCGGATGATCGCCAGCGCCTCGCGGATGGCGGTGCCGGCGGTGATCACGTCGTCGACGATCAGCACGCGCTTGCCGGTCATGTCGGCGCCGATCAACTGGCCGCCTTCACCATGGTCCTTCACTTCCTTGCGGTTGAACGACAGCGGCAGGTCGCGGCCACGCTGGGCCAGCTCGCAGGCCATTGCGGTGGCCAGCGGAATGCCCTTGTAGGCCGGGCCGAACACCACGTCGTACTTGATCCCGGTGGAGTCGATGGCGTCGGAATAGCACGCACCCAGCTGCGACAGCAGGGAACCGGAGTCGAAACGGCCGGCGTTGAAGAAATAGGGGCTCAGCCGGCCGGACTTGAGGGTGAACTGGCCGAAGCGCAGGGCGTCGGCGGTCAGGGCCAGCTGCAGGAAACGGTGACGGTGGTCGCTCATCAAAACTCGATTCATCTTCATTTGGAGCGCAAATCCTAATCCAGCTGGGCTTTCTGCGCTCGTCCGGCCCCTTCACGCAGGTATCGGCAGCTGCCCCCGCGGGCTGCTCAGCCCGGCAGGCAACCGGTATGCTTGCCCGGTTTCCCGCCGTAGGTTCTTCCGCATGCGCATCATCAGCTTCAACGCCAATGGCATCCGCTCGGCCGCCACCAAGGGCTTCCTCGACTGGTTCCGTGGCCAGGACGCCGACGTCCTCTGCATCCAGGAGACCAAGGCCCAGGAAGACCAGCTGACCGACCCGATGTTCCGCCCGGACGGCCACCATTGCTTCTACCGCGATGCCATCACCAAGAAGGGCTACAGCGGCGTGGCGATCTACAGCAAGCGCGAACCGGACCAGGTCATCACCTCGCTGGGCTGGGCCCCGTTCGACGACGAAGGCCGCTACATCGAGGCCCGCTTCGGCAACCTCAGCGTGGTCTCCTTCTATATCCCGTCCGGCAGTTCGGGCGACCTGCGCCAGGGCTTCAAGTTTGAAGTGATGGAGTGGCTGCGGCCGATCCTCGAGGAATGGGCGCGCAGTGGCCGCGACTACGTGCTGTGCGGCGACTGGAACATCGTTCGCTCGGCGCTGGACATCAAGAACTGGAAGTCCAACCAGAAGAACTCCGGCTGCCTGCCCGAGGAACGCGACTGGCTCAATGCCCTGTGTGCCGACCATGGCCAGGCCACCGATGTGGGCGCAGGTCGCGGCTGGGCCGATGCCTACCGCCTGCTCAACCCGACCGGCGAGGACTACACCTGGTGGAGCAACCGTGGCGCCGCCCGCGCCAACAACGTTGGTTGGCGCATCGACTACCAGTTCATCACCCCGGGCCTGCGTGACCGCCTGCGCAGCTGCTCGATCTACCGCGACCAGCGCTTCTCCGACCACGCGCCGTTCATCGTGGACTACGACCTGTGACCGAGGCTGCCAAGCCTGCCGGTTACAAGGGCTGGGCCGGCATCAAGCGTGCGTTCGGTACGCCCTCGGCGCTGACCATGGCCCTGCTGGGCTTCGGTAGTGGCCTGCCGTTCCTGCTGATCGCCTCGCAGACCCTGTCCACCCGTCTGCGCGATGTCGGCCTCGATCTGGGCAGCATCGGCCTGATCAGCCTGGCCAGCTTCTTCTACCTGCTCAAGTTCGTCTGGGCACCCCTGCTGGATCGCTACGCGTTTCCGTTGCTGGGGTTCCTCGGTCGCCGCCGCTCGTGGCTGCTGGTCTCGCAGATCCTGGTGCTGGTGGGCCTGGTGGCACTGGCGTTCGTGCGGCCAGAGCAGGGCGTGTGGCCGCTGGTGGCCTGGGTACTGGTGGCATCGTTTGCAGGTGCCACCCAGGATTCAGTGGTCGACGCCTACCGCATCGAGATCGCGCCGCAGACCGCGCAGGCCGCGTTGGCCGCCACGTACACGCTGGGCTATCGCATCGGCCTGATCCTGGCCGGTGCCGGCGCCTTGTACCTGGCACAGTTCGAAGGCTGGATCATTGCCTATCTGGCCATGGCCGCATTGATGATCCTGCCGATCATCACCACGCTGTTCTGCCGCGAACCGGAGCGCCCGGCCAACGCCGTGCAGCGCCGCATCGACATTGCCGAAGCGTTCGTACAGCCGATCACCAGCTTCTTCACCCGCAACGGCATGGCACTGGCGCTGGCGCTGCTGGCGTTCGTCGGGTTCTTCAAGTTTCCCGACCAGGTCATCGGCGTGATGGCCGGACCCTTCTATCTCGATTCGGGCTTCGACAAGGCCGACATCGCTACGGTCTCCAAGCTGTTCGGCGTGTGGATGGGTATTGGTGGGGCGTTCCTTGGCGGTATCGCCGTCGCCGCCTTCGGTTTCCGCCGGATGCTGCTTGTCGCGGCGCTGGGCGTGGCCCTGTCGAACCTGGCGTTCCTGCTGATGGCGCACAATCCGGGGCAGTTGTGGGCGTTCTACGCCGCGCTCAGCGCCGACAACCTGTTCCAGGGCTTTGCCGGCACGGTGCTGGTGGCTTTCATGTCTTCGCTGACCGATCGCAACTTCACCGCGACCCAGTATGCCCTGCTGGTATCGCTGGCCAACCTGCCGGGCAAGTTCGTCGGCGGCGTTTCCGGTTACATCGTGGAGGCCACCTCGTACAGCACCTTCTTCATGCTCAGCGCCGTCACGGTGGTGCCCACCATGCTGCTGCTGGCCTGGCTGTGGCCACGCATCGTTGATCGTGGGCCGTCTCCCGCCGCCTGATTGCCTGTCCGTGCTTACTGCGGGATGATCGCCCCGACGCGCCGAGGGGGCGGTGCCTTGCGAACGGGGAAGTGAGCATGGCCGACGTAGTGCTGCGGGACCTGGACCCGCTGCTGCTGGAACGCATCAAACGGGTCTCGGTGGCCCGTGGCTGGACCCACGAACAGACCTGCGCGGTCCTGCTGGAGCAGGGCCTGTTCAGCAGTGAACTGGAGGTCCGCTCCGGCTTCGGCGATCCCGAAGTCGACGCGCTTTCCGACGCGATCGCCGCACTGCAGGCGCTGCCGGCCGGCCAGGGCTTCGATTGATCTGATGTCGGGTCGCCGGGCCATGCCCGGCGGATGGCGCCACCTCACGCCGGATGAATCGCCCCGAGAATCCGCGGCCCCGTCGCCCCGGTCACGCTCGGCAGGTTGCCCGGCAGCCCGTCCATCGTCCGCTGCGCCAGCCAGGCAAACCCCATCGCCTCCACATACTCCGGGTCCAGCCCGTGCAGCGCCGTTGACTCCACCACCACGCCCGGCAACCGCGCCGCCAGCCGCCGCATCAACTGCGTATTGCGCACGCCACCGCCGCACACCAGCACCCGCCGGGTGTGCGGCTGCTGGGCCAGCAGCGCATCAACCACCGTCGCCGCGGTCAGCTCCAGCAGTGTCGCCTGCACATCTGCTGCGGCGAACTGGCCTTCCTCCATGTGTGCTTCGGCCCACGGCAGGTGGAACTGCTCGCGCCCGGTGCTCTTGGGCGGCGGCAGCGCGAACCACGGATCCGCGCGCCAGCCGGCCAGCAGGCTGTCATCCACCGCACCGCTGGCTGCGTAGGCGCCGTCAGCATCGAAGCTGCGCCCGGTATGGCGTTGGCACCAGGCATCCATCAGCGCGTTGGCCGGGCCGGTATCGAAGCCACGCACGACGCCCTCGCGGGGAATCAGGGTCAGGTTGGCGATCCCGCCCAGGTTCAGCACCGCACGGTCCTCATCGGCCGCACCCAGCATGTCCAGGTGGAAAGCCGGCATCAGCGGCGCTCCATGGCCACCGGCGGCAACGTCACGGCGGCGGAAATCGCACACGGTGGTGATGCCGGTCAGCTCGGCGATGCGGTTGCCGTCACCCAGCTGCACGGTGAAGGCCGGGTCGGCCAACGGTCGATGGCGCACCGTCTGCCCGTGCGAGCCGATGGCTCGTACCTGCGAACGGTCGACACCGGCTTCTTCCAGCAGCTGGTTGGCGGCGGCGGCGAAGCTGATCGCAATCCGCGCGTCCAGTTCGCCCAGCTCCTCCAGCGACTGCAGCGGGCCGCCTTCGCCGAGGGCCACCAGCCGCGCCCGCAGCACCGGCTCCCAGCGGGCGGTCAGCCCGTGCACGAAGCGGCACCCCCCATCGGCCGGGAACTGCACCAGCGCGGCATCGATGCCGTCAGCGCTGGTGCCCGACATCAGGCCCAGGTAGAGGGGAAGGGACGGATCGGCAGTGGTGTTCATGGCGGGCATAAAAAAAGGACACGGCAAGCTTGTGCTGCCGTGTCCTCCTTCGTCAACGCAGGGCTCAGCCGCGCTTGCGGCCTGCCGGCGCCTTGTCCTTGGCGCTGGCCACCTCGGTGCTCGCGCTTTCGGCGGCCGGCGCGGGGCTGGCGTCGGCGTAGATCAGCTTCTCCATGCCCTGGATGCGGGCCATCGCCGGCGCGGTCTGCGCCCGGAAGGCCACCAGCTCGGCGCCCTTCAGCGGCTCCGGCGGCGGCATGGTCACCGTCAGCGGGTTGCGGTGCTCGCCATTGACGCGGAATTCGTAGTGCAGGTGCGGGCCGGTCGCCAGGCCGGTCGAGCCGACGTAGCCGATCACCGTGCCCTGGGCCACGCGCTGGCCATTCTTGATCCCGGCAAAGCGCGACATATGGCCGTACAGGGTGGTGTGGCCACGGCCGTGGTCGAGGATCACCACGTTGCCATAACCGCGCTGCACGCCGACGAACTGCACCCGCGCATCGCCGGCGGCCATGATCGGGGTACCGGTGCGCGCGGCGTAGTCCACGCCCTTGTGCATGCGCATCTTGCCCAGCACCGGGTGTTTGCGCGCGCCGAAGGTCGAACTCAGCCGTGCGAACGGGATCGGCATGCGGATGAAGCTCTTCTTCAGCGAACGGCCGCTGATGTCGTAGTACTCGGACTTGCCGTTGCGGTCGAAGCGGAAGCCGGAATAGGTCTTGCCGCCGGTGGTGAAGGTCGCCGCCAGGATCTTGCTGGTATCGACCTTCTCGCCCTCGCGCCAGGTCTCATCCATCACCACGCTGAAGCGGTCGCCCGGCTGCAGGTCCTTGGAGAAGTCGATGTCGTACTTGAAGATGTCGTCGGTCATCGTCGCGATCGCCGACGGTGACAGTCCGGCGCGGCGCGCGGCCGCATACAGCGAACTGGTGATCTCGCCGCTGGTGACCACCGTGCGCGTGGATGTCTCGCGCTTGGTCACCGTTTCCTTGATGTCATCGCCGCTCAGGCTCAGTTCGACCCGGTTGTCGGCATCGCGGTCGAAGCGGATGCTGCGCAGGTCACCGGACAGCGGCATGTCGAAGGCGATCTCGGCACCCGGGCGCAGCTTGGTCAGCGATTCGCGCGCACCCGGATGGTCCAGCACCCGGTGCAGGGTCGTGGCGGAGATGCCGGCCTTGTCGAACAGGTCGCTCAGGGTCTGCCCGCGCTGCACCCGCAGCACCTGCCAGCTGTCGCCGGGGATCTGCTGCTGGCGGGCCATTGCCAACGGCGGCAACGGCAGTGCCAGGCTGGTGTGGCTGTCGGCGTAGGGCGCATCGATGGTGTGCGAGAAGCCCGGCACGATCGTGGCCACCAGCGCGCCAATGGTCACAAACAGGCTGGCGTGCATCCAATGACGCCGCGTCCAGCGCTCATTGAACGCAGCGGGAAGGTGTTGCCTCAGCTTCCGGTGCAGGGCGTTGTCGTGCAGGACGTGGAGTCGTTCCTGGAAGCGCTGCTTGCGAGCGCGGCCTTGATCGGAATTGAGCATCAGATGTCGGTCTCTGGCTGACCCGGGAACGCGGGCCCAAACGCCGGTAACATAGACACCTAACAAATTCGCGTCAAACCCTTGTGCCTATTGGCTTTTGTGAAGCCGATCGGGTTAACTTCGCTTTAACACCCCACATAAGAAACGGCGTTGCCGGGAGTAGTCACGTGTCCTCGATTGAAGAAGCCCTTGCCCTGATCGGCCGCGGTGCCGACGAGATCCTCAAGCTCGAGGATCTGCGCGCGCGCCTGCAGGAAGGCCGCCCGCTGCGCATCAAGGCCGGCTTCGACCCCACCGCGCCTGACCTGCACCTGGGCCACACAGTGCTGCTGAACAAGATGCGTCAGTTCCAGGACCTCGGCCACCAGGTCATTTTCCTGATCGGCGACTTCACCGGCATGATCGGCGACCCCTCCGGCAAGAGCCTGACCCGCAAGCCGCTCAGCCGTGACGACGTGCTGGCCAACGCCCGTACCTACGAGGAACAGGTGTTCAAGGTGCTGGACCGCAGCCGCACCGAGGTCCGCTTCAATTCGGAGTGGTTCGGCAAGATGAGCGCGGCCGACATGATCCGCCTGGCCGGCCAGCACACCGTGGCACGCATGCTTGAGCGCGACGACTTCGCCAAGCGCTATGCCGCCCAGCAGTCCATCGCCATCCACGAATTCCTGTACCCGCTGGTGCAGGGCTACGACTCGGTGGCCCTGGAAGCGGACGTCGAGCTGGGTGGTACCGACCAGAAGTTCAACCTGCTGATGGGCCGTGGCCTGCAGGAACACCACGGCCAGAAGCCGCAGGTGGTACTGACCATGCCGCTGCTGGAAGGCCTGGATGGCGTCAACAAGATGTCCAAGTCGCTGGGCAACTACATCGGCATCAGCGAGCCGGCCATCGACATCGTCACCAAGACCATGAAGGTCGATGATGCCCTGATGTGGCGTTGGATCGAGCTGCTGTCCTTCGATATCAGCCAGGCCGAAGCGGCCTCCCTGCGCGAGCAGATCGCCGCCGGCCTGAATCCGCGCGTGGTCAAGCTGCGCCTGGCCCGTGAACTGGCTACCCGGTTCCACGATGCCGCAGCGGCAGAGCAGGCGATTGCCGGCTGGGAAGCTGCCGTTACCGGGCAGGGCGACATCACCCAGCTGCCGCTGCAGGATGTGGCCATTCCGGCCGAGGGCCTGCGCATCGCGGCCCTGCTGACCGCCGCCGGCCTGACCCCGAGCAACTCCGAGGCCAACCGCAAGCTCAAGGAGCGTGCGGTGAAGGTGGACGGTGAAGTGGTGGAAGACGGCCAACAGGTACTGCAGCCCGGCTTCGAGGGGCTGCTGCAGGTCGGCAAGCGCACCTTCGCCCGCGTGCGCCTGGTCGCTGCCTGACCGGAGGCAGGGGCCGGCGCAGCCGGCCCCTGCTTCTGCTCCTGCAGAGCGGCGCTGACGCTCTGCCGCTGTTCGCGGGGTCTGTGGCGGCGCCTTTGCATGAACGGATGCAACATCCGATGAAAAAAGTTGCCACACCCCCTTCACAAAGGCCGCGAATAGGGACATACTTTCCCTCCCCCGTCGCAGGGGTCGCCAACAAGGGGCTTCAGCGACACAAGGGACGCCACCACCGACGAACGAGATGATCGAACGAAAGGTGTTGACGGACTCGAAAAGTCCGGCATAATAGGCGGCTCGCTACGAAGGAAACTTCGCAGCACACGGGAATGGCGCTGAGGCCACTTCCCCGGATCTTTGAAAGTATGCGCAGGTATCTTGTGAAGGCGCCTGCAGGAAGGATGATTGTCCATCTTGCAGACGTTTGATCAAGCAACTATTAATTGTTTTAAAGCAAGCGATACGTTGCCAGAATCATTCATC
>NZ_JFYS01000024.1:0-41409 GCF_000632045.1 Stenotrophomonas sp. RIT309 | reverse complement strand
TTCGGCGTGTGGGGGCGCTCGTCGGCGACGAGGCGCCCGCGCCCCGAGAGGAACCCACTTTCTTCCTGCAACCTGCCCCCCCCGCCCCCGCCACCACCACCACCACCACCACCACCACCGCCGATTCCCTTGGCTTCGGTCAGCGCTTTGAAGATCTGCGTGGCGCTGTGGTAGTTGATCTGGACGTAGTCGGTGACCAGGTCTTCGCGGTTCTCGATCGCGATGCGCGCGTCTTCCTTCTCCTGCTCGAACTTGGCCAGCTCGGACTGCGGCGCAACCCACACCACGCTGCCGTCACGACGCTTGTCCAGGCCCTTGGCACGCAGCACGATATCCAACGCCTGGTCCCACGGCACGTTGACCAGACGCAGGGTCACATTGCCCTGCACCGAGTCGGAGGCCACCACGTTCAGATTCGACTCTTCGGCAATCAACTGCAGCACGGTGCGCACCGGCACGTCCTGGAAGTTGAAGGTCACCGGCTTGCCGGCGTAGCCGCGCTGCGGCACGCCCTTGGCGGCCTGGGTCACGCTGCCGGCAGTGACTGCGCCAACGGCGGCCTGGGCCTGCCGCGGGCTGATCTCCACCACATACTCGTTGCCACTCTGGTAGGCCAGCGACTCGACCGGACCGCCCGTGCTCAGCACCAGCTGGGTGCCGGCCCCGGACGGCTTGGCGTCGATGCGCTGCACCGGGGTGGCGAAGTCGGTGACGTTCATCGGCTTCTGCAGGTTGGCCGGCAGGCGTGCGTTGCCGACATCGACAACCACGCTGTTGCCCTGGCTGCGCAGGTCGGGCATGGCGCCCTGGCCGTCGAACTGCAGGATCAGGCGGCCAGCGCCGTCATCGCCACGCTTGAAATCGATGCGTGCGACCGACAGGCCTGCCGGTGCAGCGGCCGGCGTGGCGGCCAGCGCCGTGCCGGTCGGCTTTTCCGACGGTGCGGCGGCCAGCGCCGGAGCGCAGGCCAGCATCAACGCGACTCCCAGCGCGCTGATGCGGTTCAAGGTAGAGCGCCGGATGGGACGCAGCCCCTTGGCTTGGTGAAAGGTCATCGTGCTATCCCCAGTAAACGATCATTGATCTTCCAGCGCGAGCGTTGCTGGACGTTCCAGCCAGCCACCCGCGCCATCCGGCACCAGTTCGATCAGCTCCACGCGGTCTTCGAAGACCGCGGTGACCCGCCCGTCGCTCTGCCCCAGGTAACCACCGGGACGCACCCGATAGGTCACCTTGTCCGGCCCCATCACCAGCGCCACGGTGCCGGCGCCTGTTCCGATGGTGCCGACCATGTCCAGCGCGTCCAGCGGGAAGCCTTCCATCGGCTCCTTGCGCCGGTTCGGATCTGGCCGCAGTCCCCCATTCCCCTGCTGCGGGTTGGTCCAGGCATCGGTAAACGGATCGCGCATGCCCTGCGCGGAGTATTCAAAGGTCTCGAACTGCTGCATCACCGGCAGCGGTTCCAGCGGCTGCGCCGGTCGCGCACGCTCGCTCTCGACCCACTTTTCCAGATTGGGTGCATCGCCCGGCGTGCTGCTTACGCCGCGGCCGCAGGCGGCCAGCAGCAGCACCGTCAGCACCATTCCGCCACGTGCAATGAAGGAACCGATCACTTCTTCGCCTCCTTGCCCGCTTCAGCCTTCTGCTGTTCGGCGACCTCGGCCTCATCCAGGTAACGGTAGGTCTTGACCGTGCCCGACAGTTCCAGCGCACCGGCGCGGATGTTGCCGCCGGTCTTGTCCTTCGGCTTGAGGTTGATGTCGTGCATGGTCAGGATCACCACCCGCGGCAACGAGGCCACGCCGCTGACGAAGGCGCCGAACTGGTGGTAACTGCCCACCATCCGCAGCTTGATCGGCTTCTCGGCGTAGAACTCCTTGATCTGCTCCTGTTCGGGCTCGAACAGCTCGTTGGCCAGGCCGCTGGACAGCGCGGTCTGCGAGATGTCGATGATCAGGTCCGGCATTTCGGTCTTGCTGGGCAGCTGCCGCAGCATCTGCTGCAGCACCTGCTCCATCTGTGCCAGCTGCTGCTTCAACGGCTCCAGGTTGACCGCGCGTTCCTGTTCCTTGGTGAACTCGGCACGCAGCTCGGTTTCCCGCGATTCCAGGCCCGCCAGCTCCTCGCGCTTGCCGCTGATCAGCAGCATCCAGAGCACGAACATGATCACCAGAGCGATCAGCGAGCAGAACACGATCTTCGCGTTCCTCGGCCAATTGCCGATGTCGTTGAAGTCCAGGTTCTTGATGTCGACTTTCTTGCTCATGCGCGATCCCCCTGCAGCGGGGCGTGGAAGGCCTGCGGCGGCTGCGCCAGGCGGCTGCCCTCAGGCTTGGGTGCGGGTGCGGCTGGTGCAGGCGTGGCCGGCGCAGGCGTTGCCGCCGGTGCTGGGGCCTGTGCCGGAGCAGTTGCAGGCGTGGCTGCCGGTGCCGGAGTCGATCCCGACGCCGGTGCGGCAGCAGCCGGTGCGGCGGCGTCCGACCCGGCGCTGAGCGGTGCGACTGTCGGTGCCGCCGGCGTGGTGCCGGCCACACTGCCATCCGGGTTCAGGCCCGGCGTGGCGCCTGCTTCCTCGCTCTGCGCAGGCAGCTTGACCTTGACCTTGAACACGTACGGCAATGCCTTGATGTCAGCCACCGGGCCGGTCGCGCGCCCGTCCTTGTCCTTGTCAGGCTCACGCGCCTCGATGATCGCCAGCTCCGGATTGGTCATCCAGCCGGAAACTTCGAGGTTGCGCATGTATGCCGAGACACGGGCGTTGGACTGGGTGCGGCCCTCCAGGGTCAGCACGTCGCCTTCCTGCTGCAGAGCGGTGAGCACCACGCCATCGGGGATGGTGCGGACCAGCGCATCGAACAGGTGGACCATCTGCGAACGCTTGGCCTGCAGCTGTTCGATCACCGCCTTGCGGGCCAGCAGTCGATTCTTCTGCTCGTCGAGGCGGTCGATTTCCTTGTTCTGCTCCTTGACCTTGTCGATCTCGGTCTGCAGGTAAGCATTGCGGTCATTCTGCCCGCTGACCTGCATGTCGTAGTAGAACCAGATCAACAGCGACAGCAGCAGGCCACCCAGGGCGGCCATGCCCAGCATGATGCCGAACTCGCGCTGGCGCTGCTTGCGCCGTTCGGCGCGCCAGGGCAATAGATTGATGCGTGCCATCAGTCAAAGCTCCTCAGCGCCAGACCGGTCGCGATCATCAGCGCGGGGGCATCCTGGGCCAGCGCGTGCGCCTGCACCTTCGGCCCCAGGGTCATCTGTGCCAGCGGGTTGGCGACCACGGTCGGCACGCCCAGCTGTTCCTCAACCATCTCCGGCAGGCCTGCAAGGGCAGCACAGCCGCCAGCCAGCACGATGTGATCGACGCGGTTGAACTCGCTGCCGGCGTAGAAGAACTGCAGCAGGCGGCTGATCTGCTGGACCGTGGCTTCCTTGAACGGTTCCAGCACTTCCATCTCGTAGCTTTCCGGCAGCCCGCCCTGGCGCTTGGCCAGACCGGCTTCCTCGTAGCTCAGGCCATAGCGGCGCATGATCTCGTCGGTCAGCTGCTTGCCGCCGAACACCTGTTCGCGGCTGTACAGGCTACGGCCACCACGCAGCACGTTGAGGGTGGTCATGGTGGCGCCGATATCGACCAGCGCAACCACGCCCTCGGCCGACACCGGCAGCTCGCTGGCCACCAGGGCGAAGGCGTTCTCGACCGCGAAGGCCTCCACGTCCATCACCTTGGCCTGCAGGCCACCCAGCTCCAGTGCGGACTGACGCAGCTCGACGTTTTCCGAACGCGAGGCCGCCAGCAGCACCTGGACCATTTCCGGGTTGTTCGGGATCGCCCCGATCACCTCGAAGTCCAGGTTCACTTCCTCGATCGGATACGGAATGTAGTTGACCGCTTCCAGCTCGATCTGGGCTTCCATGTCGTTCTCGTCCAGGTCGGCCGGCATCGGGATCACCTTGGTGATCACCGCCGAACCGGCCACGGCCGCAGCGGCCAGCTTGGCCTTGCTGCCGGAACGGTTCATCGCCCGGCGGATGGCCTCTCCCACGGCCTCCACTTCAACGATGTTCTTCTCCACCACCGCATTCGGCGGCAGCGGTTCCACGGCATAATGTTCCACACGGAAACGGTTGCCGCTGCGGGAAAGCTGCAACAGCTTTACCGCAGTCGAACTGATGTCGACGCCAATGAGCGGCGACTGACTTTTTGGGATGAGCCCCACGGTTTCTCCCCTGCCGACGGGCACTTGGACGCAAGAGCTGCGTCCGCGCATTAATAACGTATTCTTAGCAAATGGCAACCGCCCTGCTGTGACATCCCTCACAGGATGAACACGCAGCCCCTGGCGTCCCCTTGCACTCCCCAGTGCCGGCCCCAGCCGCCACCTTGCGTAATCTATACTCTGCGACCACGAAATTCGCAATCGGAATCTGACACCGATGACCCGTCTCCGCCGCTGGCTGCGCTGGATCTTTCTTGTTGTCCTGGTCCTGGCGCTGGTCGGAGCGGCCGCCGTTGGCGGCCTGTACTACGCCGTTTCTTCCAAGCTTCCCGACGTGCAGACCCTGCGCGACGTGGAAATGCAGGAGCCGATGTACGTCTACGCTGCCGACGGCAAGCTGATGGCGGTATTCGGTGAGACCCGGCGTACCCCCATCACCATGAAGGACGTGCCGGAGAAGCTGAAGCAGGCGTTCCTGGCCACCGAGGATGCCCGTTTCTACGAGCACGGCGGCGTGGACTACAAGGGCATCGGTCGCGCGGTGTGGCTGCTGGCGACCACCAACGACAAGCGCGTGCCCGGTGGCTCCACCATCACCCAGCAGGTGGCCCGCCAGTTCTTCCTCAGCTCCGAGTACAGCTATACCCGCAAGCTGGCCGAGATCCTGCTGGCGCGCAAGATCGAGTCCGAGCTGAGCAAGGACGAGATCTTCGAGCTGTACCTGAACAAGAGTTTCTTCGGCAACCGCGCCTACGGAGTGGCCGCCGCCGCCGAGTTCTACTACGGCAAGAAGCTGGGCGAGCTGGACCTGGACGAGATGGCCTCGCTGGCCGGCATCCCCAAGTTCCCGTCCTCGGGCAACCCGATCTCCAACCCGGAGCGCGCCCGCCAGCGTCGTGACAACTATGTGCTGCAGCGCATGGCCGACCTGAAGTTCGTCAGCCAGGCCGAGGCCGATGCGGCCAAGGCCGTGCCGATGCACGCCACCGCCCACGAGCCGCCGGTGCAGGTCGATGCCCCGTACGTGGCCGAGCTGGTGCGCCAGGAAATGATCGCCCGCTTTGGCGGCGACGTGGTCAACAAGGGCTACCACGTCACCACCACCATCGATTCGACCCTGCAGACCGCCGCCAACCTGTCGGTGCGCGACGGCCTGCTGCTGTACGACCATCGCCACGGCTGGCACGGCGTGGAGAAGCAGGTACAGCTGGGCGCCGGCGACGACGCCGCGGCCCTGGCCGAGCACCTGCGCGGCATGTTCGGCCAGGCCGGCCTGCTGCCGGCGATCGTCGCCAGCACCGGCGCCGACGGCAGTGCCACCGTGGTGCTGGCCAACCGCAGCGAGATCGTGCTGCCGGCCGGTGCCGCCAAGTGGACCAACAAGAGCCCGGCCAAGCTGGTGCAGCGCGGCGACATCGTGCGCGTGCGCGCTGGTGCCAAGGAGGGCGAATGGCTGCTCGACCAGCTCCCGCGCGGCCAGTCCGCCCTGGTTTCGCTGGACGCCCACAGCGGCGCCCTGAAGGCGCTGGTCGGTGGCTTCAGCTTCTCCGGCAACAAGTTCAACCGTGCCACCCAGGCCCGTCGCCAGCCCGGCTCGAGCTTCAAGCCGTTCGTCTACGCGGCCGCCTTCGACAAGGGCTACAACCCGGCCTCGATCGTGCTCGACGCCCCGGTCGTGTTCCGCGACCGCCGCGGCAAGACCTGGGCACCGCAGAACGACGGCGGCGGCTTCCGCGGCCCGATGCGCCTGCGTGAAGCGCTGGTGCAGTCACGCAACCTGGTCTCGGTGCGCCTGCTTGATGGCATGGGCGTGGACTACGCGCGCAAGTACATCAGCCAGTTCGGCTTTGCCGAATCCGAGCTGCCGCCGAACCTGTCGATGTCGCTGGGTACCGCCTCGCTGACCCCGCTGTCGGTGGCCCGCGGCTACGCCGTGTTCGCCAACGGCGGCTCACGCGTGGACACCTGGCTGATCGACCAGGTCAACGACCGCGATGGCAACCTGGTGTTCAAGGAAACCCCGGCGATGGCCTGCCGCGACTGCGCCGGCAGCAGCGACCAGCCGGTGAACCAGGTCGTGGACGGCTTCAACTTCGGCGCCCCGGCACCCAAGGTCGATGCCACCGCCGCTGCCAAGCCGGAAGCCAAGACCGAAACGCCGGCCGCACCCGCCAACCCGGACGCGCGTACCGCACCGCGTGCGATCGACGCCCGCACCGCCTACCAGCTGGTGTCGATGATGCGCGACGTGGTCCAGCGCGGCACCGGCGCGCAGGCCAAGGTACTTGGCCGCGAAGACGTGGGCGGCAAGACCGGCTCCACCAATGATCACCGTGACGCCTGGTTCTCCGGCTTCGGCGGCCCGTACGTGACCACCGTGTGGGTGGGCCGCGACGACTTCCGCTCGCTGGGCTACCGCGAATACGGTGGCAAGGCCGCCCTGCCGATCTGGATCGACTACATGCGCACCGCGCTGAAGGACACCCCGATCGCACAGAACGAACCGCCGAGCGGCATGGTCCAGGCCACCCTCAACGGTGCGGTGGAGTGGGTGAAGGTGGAAGACATGGACCGCCTGACCGACTACGACCTCAACCTGCAGAGCACCCCGCAGGCTGACGCGGCCGCGTTCGATATCTTCTGAAGCCAGGCGGGGTGGGTGCCAACCGTTGGTTGGCACCATGGCCCGACGCTGCCCTGGTAGTCGCCAACCTTGGTTGGCGCCGATGCATCCGCCGGGCATGGCCCGGCGCTACCATGCCGCACCCGTCGGGCGCCCTCTCCCGGTAGCGCCGGGCCATGCCCGGCGAGCGTAGCGGCGCCGTTGCCTTCGCCCACGCAGATGTCACACGCCTGCGCTAGTCTGTGGCCAGGTCGCAACAGGGAGTCATCGCATGCACCGCGCTCACCAGCATGCTGTCAGCCAGACCCGCGAACGGCGTCATCGCCTCGCCCACGAAGCCGCCCGGCTGATGGCCGAAGGCGGAATCCGCGACTTCCACCAGGCCAAACTCAAGGCCGCCAGCCGCCTTGGCATCCACGACGATGCTTCCCTGCCCCGCAACGTCGAGATCGAACAGGCGCTGCGCGAGTACCAGCGGCTGTTCTCCGGCCCGCAGCACGGCAGCGAACTACAGCGGCGGCGCGAGTCCGCGTTGCGGGCGCTGGAGTTCCTGCACGGGTTTTCGCCGCGCCTGGCCGGACCGGTGCTGGACGGCACCGCCGATGCCAACAGCCCCGTGCAGTTGCACCTGCACAGTGACGACCCGGAGGCCGTGCATCGCTTCCTGGACGAACATCGCGTCCCCGCCGAATCGCGTACGCGGCGCCTGCGGATGGACCGTGAGCGCAACCTGGATGTACCGGTGTGGGTGTTCAGTGCCGAAGACCTGACCTTCGACCTGGCCGTCCTGCCCTACAATGCGTTGCGCCAGGCCCCGCTGTCGCCGGTGGACGAGAAACCCATGCGGCGGGCCTCGGCCACGCAGTTGCGGCAGCTGCTGGCCGAGATGGAAATCACCGCCTACATCGGCGGTTGATCATGGCAGAGCCGGGCCTGTGCCCGGCTCTGCGCCAAGAGCAGCCGAGCATGGCCCAGCGCTACTGGAAGATCAGCTGTTCCTGGGCAGGGGTTGCCAATCGTGCCAGCCACGGCACCGCCGCACGGTACGGGTACTCGGCCATCATGCGCGCATGCATCTTCTGCAGGTCATGCAGGTTCCAGGCATGCGAATACACATCCTGGAAGTCATCCGCCCAACCACTGCGCACGCGCGTGCGTTCGCCATCAAGGTTCGGCACCAGGTACCACGGCACCTGCAGGATCTCGGCGAGCGCCTTGTTGCGTACCGCACTCTCGTGCCCCGACCGCTGCAGCTGTTCGATGCGGAAACTCACGCGGCGGCAAGGAAACGGCATGCAGGCACCGGTAGCGTTGATGTAGTCGGCGATGTCGGCGTACATGTCCGCCTGCAGCTTCATCGCCACCGGGTCCTGCAGGGTCTGCCGGACCCTCAGCGTGCGCTGGGTGCTGCCGCGGATCTCCGCAGCGCTGTAGAAGGGATCACCCGGCGTGGTGCCGCCGTGGCGCACCAGCACGATGCGGTGGATCGCTTCGTCGGTCAGCACCTCCACCCGCACGGCTGCGGCCTCCGGATGGATGCGCGGCTGCGGCACGTTCACCACGCGCCAGAACCCCCACACCATCAACCCCATGCAGACCATCAGCACCAGGCAGGCCAGCGTCCACGTATCCATGTCGTGGGTGAAGTAGCGGATGCGGGCGCGCCACAGGTAGTAGCGCCGATAGGTCATGAAGCGGCTCATGAAGCGATACATTGCAACCTCCTCTGCAATGGCCCCGGCGCGGCGGGGCTCGTTGCGCGCACCACACCGGGGCGCCATGGCTTACCAGCCGATGCCCACACCCACGCCCATGCTGCGTTCACCGCTGTTGGTGAAGGCACCATTGAGGCTGAAGGTGGCTGAGCCCTTGTCGTTGAGCACGCGCTGGTAACCCACCGCCATGGCCGACTCGCCCTCGGCGTAGCCCACGCCCGCGCCGAGGCGGTTGTAGGTGGCCAGGCCGGCGGTGTTCATGGCCATGGCCGTCTGCGCGCTGCTCATCGCCGCCATGCGGTTGAAGCGCTTGTCCATCTTGTCCAGGCGGCGCTCGAAGTTGCTGATCGCACCATCGGTGTACTCGTTGGCGCGGGCCAGCATTTTTTCCAACTCGGCGGTGTCGACCTGCGGCGTGGGCGCGGGTGAATCGTCCTTCTTCGACTTCGGCTGCGGTGCAGGCGAAGCGCCCTCGCCTGCCGAAGCGACCTGCGGCGAACCGCTGGCTTCCGGGCTTGGCATGATCTCTTCGGTCGGCGCCGCCGATGCCGTGGCCATTGCACGCATCTGCGGCTGGGCGTCCACGCGTTGCTCCAGGCCATCGATGCGACCGTTGAGCTGCTGCTGCGCGGCATGCAACTGGCCACCGTTGACCGCCTCGCGGCTGCCGGCGGCGATCAAGCCGTTGGCGACGTTGGAGATGACCATGCCGTTGGCACCCGCCAGGGTGAGCTGGGCGGTGCCGTCGCTGCGGATGGACGGAGATTCCTGGAACACCGAGCGGAGCTGGGTTTCCACACGGTCGACACGGGAGCCGGTGGTGACTACGGCCGAGTCGAGCGTGGCGAGGGCTTCGTTGATGGTGTTCTGGTGCTGGCCCTGGACGTTGAAGCCGGGGCTTGTGACGTTGCCGTTGGCGTCTATGTTGCCGCCGAGGGCAGACAGTGCGCCACGGAGCTGGCCGATGGTGGCGGCGTCATGCTGAGCAACGCCGTTAGCGACGTTAGTCAATCTTCGCTTGAGCGACGCATTGCCAAAGGAAACCACTCGGCTTTCTCCAGCAAATGAATATGCGCCGAGAGCGACGGACTCCATGGCGCCCTCCGTGACAAGCGCATAACTTCCCAATGCAACTCCATTGCGCTGATCCACGCTCGAGCCTGCGCCGAGTGCGTAGCCATTTTCTGCGAAAGAACTGACATACGCCCCACGCCCCAAGGCAACAGAGTTCTTACCGAGTGCGCTCGTGTAGCTGCCAACAGCCGTCCCACCTTCAGATCCCATCGAAGCCTGCGCTCCATTACCCACAGCAACGCCGTAGATTCCCGCCTCGGCACGCTCCCTATTGACTTCCGAACCGACCGCGAACATCTCTGCGTGGCCCTCCATTTTCTCGACCTTTGAATTTGTTGCATGCAGCTGCGATCCGTTTACCACCTCCCGGCTCTCGGCAGACAGCTTTCCATCGGACACACCCTTAAGCTTTGCGCCGCCAAAGTCGATCACGCTGTTTGCTTTCGCAGCAGGAGCAACTCCGGATACGTCTGCATCGAGCAGAGTTTCCAAATCACTCCTGTTGCGAGCAATGTCCTGCTTCGCCGCATACAGCTGACTCCCGGTCACCGCATCACGACTACCCGCAGCAATATGCCCATCGGCGAGATTCGACAGAACCATGCCCTGCGCACCAGCCAGGTTTAGTTGGCCGATTCCATCTGCACTGATTGATGGCGACTGTTGGAACGTCGCGCGCAACTGGCTTTCAACGCCATCTACGCGACTGCCGGCCTTGATCACTGCGCCATCGAGCACAGCCAAGGCTTCACCAACATTATTCTGCGTTCCGCCCTGCACGTTATAGGTTGGAGCAATGACTGAACCACTACCGTCCAGACCGGATCCGCCACCTAATGCAGCAAGAGCCTCCTCGAGCTGCGCGATTGTTGATACGTCCCCCTTCCCTATGCCCCGACTGACATTGACCAAGCGTCGCTGATAAACATCAGTGCCGAATGAAACGGTGTCTGATTCCCTTGCGACTGATCCAGCTCCTACGGCGACCGCTCTGACAGCACTTGGTTCAGCTCTACTGTTCGCGCCAATCGCAGTCGCCTCGACTCCCGCTACGCGTGAGCCAGTACCTAGGGCAAAAGAGCCTTCTGCCCCATTCTCCACAAGCGCCCCTCTGCCAAGGGCCACAGAATTCTTACCGCCCGCGACAGCAAAGGCCCCGACCGCCGTTCCTCCCTCATGAACAGTGCTTGCCTGTGCGGAATCACCAATGGCGACACCAAAAGAGCCCGACCTTGCCGCCTCACTGAGGCTGTCCGTTCCTATGCTCAGGAATCGTCCATCGCTTTCAATCTCCGCTATACGCTCGTTGGCCGCAAACAACTGCCCCCCATTCACCGCATCGGTACTGGCCGCCGAGCTCACATCTCCCGCCGCCACTCCCGATATGCGCGCACCTTCCATGTCCACAAGCAGGCGATCGGCACTGAACTTCACCACCCCATCCAGATCCGGATCAAAGTCGTCCACGTCCGTACGAAGCTGATCGATGTCGGCGCGGTTGATCGCGACGCGCTGGTCCTGTGCCGCAAGAGCCTGGGCATGCGTTGCCAGCTGCTGGCCGTGCAGCACCAGCGCCTGGGCCTGAGTGGAAACAGCCTGGTTGGTGGCATGAAGCTGCTGTCCGGTCACGACATCGGTACTGGTGCTGCTCAGCACGCCATTGGCGACGTTGTTGATGCGCCGCTTCGCTCCGTCCTTGTTGGCCACATCCACCACGGTGCCCGCATTGTCTGCACCCAGGCGCACATTGCCCGTGGCCGATACCTGGCTGACCAGACCATCCAACGCCGTAGCTTTGCCCAGTGCGTTCTCTGCAAGGGTCTTGGCGCCGGTTGCCTCTGTCTGCGCGGCGTTGGCCGTATTCTGCGCCGTGGTCACGTTGGCATTGGTGGCGTTGAGCTGCTTGCCGGTCACGGCCTCGGTGCTGGACGTATTGAGCGTACCGTCGGCTAGATTGACCAGCTTGCGCTTGATGGCGCTGCTGCCGATCGAAATCTGATTGGCGGCACTGGTCTGCGAGCCATTGCCCAACGCCACCGAACCATTGTGCTGAGCCAAGGAGCGATCACCAATGGCCACGGCACTCTCGGCCGACGCTCTGGCCAGATTGCCCATGGCCGTTGCAAAGGCTGCGGTTGCCTGGGCACCACGTCCCAGTGCCGTGGACTGGCTAGCGCTGGCCTTGCTCTGATATCCGATCGCGGTGGCGTGAATCACATCCGCCGACGCCTCATGGCCAATGGCAATCGCACGATCACCCACCGCGCTGGCCTGCAACCCTGCCGCAACAGCACCGTTGCCGCTGCGTGACATTGCCCCAACCGACACGCCCCCATTGGCATTGGCAACACGGTTCCCGTCCTTGTCCACGCCAGACCTTGCGTCGTCACCCAGCGCGACGCTCTTGCCGTTGTAGCCCCTGGCGTTGCGTCCCACTGCGGTGCTGATGCCATAAGCATTGGACTCTGCAAGCGCACCGCCCCCCAACGCCAGCGCTTCTGCATTGAGTCGCCGGTTGACTGCATCAACACCGGCCGTTGCCTCAGTCGCCGTTGCCGCCGCGGTCGCCACCGATGCATTGGTCGTATGCAACTGGTTGCCGGTGATCGCGTCGGAACTGCCCGCCGCAATCACGCCATCGGCCAGGTACTGGATCTTCCGCCTGTTGGAGGAACTTCCGACCGAGACGCTGTTGGCTCCAGAGGTGACCGAGTTGCTGCCGAGTGCAACCGAATTCCCATGCGTCGCGATTGCCCCGCGACCAAGGGCCACCGTACCGTTGGTGCTTGTCTTGGCCTGATAGCCGATGGCAACCCCATCATGCGTGGAACTGGCACTGCCGCCCAGGGCGACGGCACCCGTCCAGCCACTGCTGCCAGCGAAGGCACCTGCGCCAATGGCAATACGCGCTACTCCGGACCCGGGTGCCGTGCGCGCGCCGCCGCCCAATGCGAGTGTATCTTCACCGTCAGCCGTTGCCTCAACACCTATCGCAAGCGCACGGCTGCCGATTGCCTTGGCGGCATTGGCACTGGATGGCGCAGTCCCCGTCGCCAGCAACGTCTGACTCTGGCGTACGCTGGCCAGCGCCTGCTGCGTAGCATGCAACTGCCTGCCGGTCACGACCTCGCTGCTGTTTGCGTCGACCGCACCATCGGCGACATAGACAATCTTGCGTCGCGTTCCACCATTTCCGACCGATACCTGATTGTCACCATAATCATTGGAATCCGCCCCAAGCACGATGGAATTGCGCCCGGCCGCGAGCGCGCCGCTCCCCAGCGCAATCGCGTTGTAGCCGTAGGATTTTGCATCGTTACCCACCGCGACGCTGCCAATCTCCCAGGCAACGGCCTGATGCCCCAGCGCGGTCGCATGTTGCCCGTTGGCATTGGCTTGGTAGCCAAGTGCCACGCCGTAGTTGTTGGAGTGTGCCCATACGCCGACCGCGACTGCCCTGTTGAGAGCACCAGCATACGAACCGAGCT
This sequence comes from Stenotrophomonas sp. RIT309, assembly GCF_000632045.1. Taxonomy (NCBI): domain Bacteria; kingdom Pseudomonadati; phylum Pseudomonadota; class Gammaproteobacteria; order Lysobacterales; family Lysobacteraceae; genus Stenotrophomonas; species Stenotrophomonas sp. RIT309. The sequence goes on along the minus strand of NZ_JFYS01000024.1, from coordinate 28,292 downwards.
GGACGAAATCGCTGTAGGCCAGCGGAAGCGCGTTCGCGCGGGAGAACGCTCGCCCGCTGGCAGCGGTGGCGGCATCCTCGTGCACAAGCATGGCGCTTGTGTTGAACAGGCCAAAGCCAGTGTACAGGGCGTCTTCCGTCCACTCATCAGCGCCTGTTTCGAGATGGCCCGCTGTGGCTGCCATGACCGATGCCGGCAGCATGGCCAGCATCAGCGCCAGTCCGGGACCACGCGATGTGTGCCTGCGCGTGCCGCGCGCTGCCGCCAGTTCGCTTGCAACCACCCAGCATTGGCGGGCGGCGGACCAGAGTCGTCGATAGATCTTGTTCATGGGATTCTCCTTAACAAACGGAACAGAAGGAACCGCTGTGGCACCAAGCCACAGCGGCGAGATGCACTCAGAGCGCGACGTTGTGCACGTGCTCGCGATAGCCATCGCGGGTCAGCCGATAGCGCAGCTGCAGCGTGTGGCCCGGCTGCAGGGGAAATGGCAGTTCCAGCGCGCTGCCGGGGTACAGGCTGCGCGAGACGTCATGCACGGTGCAGCGCGCGCCATCGCAGTCAGCGATACTGGTGATGCCCACGCGTACCGTGCCGGTGTTGCGCAGCTGGTTTCCCTCCACCTGCACGTCCATCGTCGATTGCGCGGGCAGTACATTGACCAGCGCGCCCCAGACCAGGCTGACGCCGACATTGGCCTGGGCCTTCTCACCCTCGCCTTCCGGGTCCGCACGTTCGGGGCCGCGCACGCCCTCGAAGTACACGCGGTATGCCGTTTCCTTTTCGACCGGCTGCAGCGGAATCACACGGATCAGCCGGTTGCCGCCACCGGCGAGGGCGAACTTTCCCGGCGTGATGGCGATGGCGGCCTCATTCGGCTCCACCTCAACCTCCTGTTCACCTGCCCCCGCCGGGTCGACGATGCGCTTGATAGATGCCTGCACGTACTGCGGTTGGGTGGACTGCGAGTAGATGCGTATCTGTGCGCCTTTCTTCGCGTCCACCGACGTACGCATGGGGTGCACGGTGAGATTGGCATGGGCAGGCAACGCCATCAGCAGCGACAGCGGCAGCAGGCAGCGGACTAGGGGTTTCATCGGGGACTCCATGTGGGGTTCAGGGCGTGACGGTGGGAACACGCAGTTCCACCTTGAGATCGCCGCTGTAGTAGCCGGGGCGCTTGGTGCTGACCGGCACGCGCGGTGTTTCCAGCGTCAATGGTGTAGGCACGCAGAACACCGGCTGCGTCATGCCGGGCAGCAGCACCAGGCGCAACCTTGCGGTATCGATGCCATGCAGCAGCTGCTCCACGCCGTTGCGCATGGGCACTGCACTGCCGTTGTGATCCAGGGTGACGGTGTAGTCCACGCGCTGGGTGGCATCACTGCCGCCATCGACGTGCCATACCGAGTAGCCCAAGGGCCCGGGAGGTTGCGCGCCGCTGTCACGCACGGTGACGCCGAGGTAGCTGCTCTGCGAGCCAAGCCCGTCGTACAGGCACATGTCGAGCTGGGTACGGCCACCGATGGTCTGCGCGATGGGGTCGTACTGCAGGTTCAGGCCGACGTGCGGGGTGACCTGGTCGAAAAGCGGGAAGTAGATGGAGACCGCGTTGTGGTCAGTGATGGTGAAATCGAAGGAGACCGTGTTGGTGAGCACTGCGGCCTGCATTGGATCCACTCTGAGATCGAGGAGGAGTTCGCCCCGCCAATGGCCGGCGACCAATCGGCTCAGTTCTTCTTGGGGAAGTACAAGCCTCACCCCGGTACCTAGTGGGGAATCGACATTGCACTGGTCCCAAGCAGCCGAATAAAGCGGATACACGTGTGGGGTCCAAAAATCGCCAGAGCATGCGCGACCGGACACAATCCGTCGTAGCCATCCGTTCAACCTCACTTCTGTTGGAAGACCAGATCGCTGTTCAACCATCCGAAGTACGATGTCTGACGGCCTGAATGAAACACTCTCATCGCCAGAGATATTGCAGCTACCTTGCGACGGGTCGATGTTGGATCGGCAGGTCAGGTGTATTTGTCCGAACTTGCGGGAGACGTCGCGACTGAAACCCAGAACAGTCCGGTCTGGCCAAATCTCGAGATCACCGGGCATGGATGATCGATCCCATGCGCGGGTGACCTGCTGGACTATCGAGCTGGGGTCGGTCTCCGGCGGCTGTTGCGCCTTCGCTCGCGGCACCAACAGCACCAGCCCACACAACACCGCCATCACCCACCACAACCGGCGGCTCACTTCGCATCTCCCGCTGCTGCGGTCTGTGGCGTGGCGGCGATCAGCGCCTGCTCCTGCAGCAGCCGCGTCACGCGTGCCTGGTGGCGGATGTCGGCGGGCAGCTGGGCCACGGCCAGCGGCTCGCACTGCACGGCGCCTACCAGCATCACCACGCTGCGGCGCTCGCGCACCTGCAGCGGGCAGTGCAGCAACCGGTCGTCCTGCAGCAGGTACAGGGTCTTCTCGCGTCGTGGGAAGTCGGCCACGAAACCTCCATTGCTGCCGGTGCCGGGCACCGGCGCGTTGAGAATACGGGCACCGCGCAGCGGTGCGCCGGCGATGTCCTGGGCATTGCCGATGAAGGTGTAGGTCACTTCAATCGGCACCGGCATGCGCACCAGCCGGCCCGGTGGCAGGAACAACGGACGCGCGCCGCCCACACCGCTCACGCGCACGGTGGCGATGCTGTCCAGGGCGCTGGCGTCCTGCACTTCAGCGCGGTGCGACTGGTAGGCGGAAATCGGCAGCAGCCGGCGCTCGCCCAGCTTCAGTCGCTGTCGACGCAGCCCGCCCACCTGCAGCTCGGCGGCAACGCCGCTCAGGTCCAGGTCGTCGGTGTCATCCACCTGCACTGCCAGCCCCGCGTCGGCGCCAGCGCCAGCGCCCCAGTACACGCCGCGCTTGCCGATGGCCAAGCCGGAACTGTGCGTGGCGCTGTACGCCACTTCGTTGCCACCCTGGTGCTGGTAGCGCGACACCGTGGCACCGGTCTGGGCGATGCGGTTCTGCAGCTGGGTACTCAGCGTGGCGCTGTAGCGCTCGTTGTTGTTGCCGCGCAGTTCGCCCGATACCTCGCGGTACTGATCCTCGTATTCCTGGCGCAGCGTCTTCCCGGCGCTGTAGTTGATGTCCGGCCGCGCATGCTGTGGTTGCCGCACGTCCACGCCATAGCGTCGCTGCGAACTGCCGCGGTCATCGTGCTGCAGGCGGTTGAGGCTGAAATTGAGGTAGATGCCGCGGTCACGTCCATCGCGCAGTCCACCGCCGCTGGTCTGCTGCCACACGCCGATGCGGCTGGAGACACTGAACTCGCCCCAGCGCTGGCTGCGGCTGTAGCTGGCCTGCCAGGTGCGGCTGAGCTGCGGTATGCGCGTGGGCTGTGGCATCCACGGCGGCAGCAGCGGGTCAAGCCCGGCCAGCGGATCATCATCCAGCCCCGGCCGCACGGTGCCTGCACGCCAGGTCTGGCGGCGCGTATAGGCCAAGTAGGCGTTGCCGCCGGCCACCGGCAGCGCCATCGAGGCGCTGAGCGAATCGGCGCAGCCGAGCCGGTCGCGGGCGTCATCCTCGAACTGGCAGGCACGGCCGCGCATGCGCTGGTGGTACACATTCCACGAAGCACGGCGACGGTAGGAAAGCTGATGCTGCTGGCCACGGCTGCCATCGCTGCCGTGCATGCCACTGAAGGTGGCGCGGACCTCCTGGGTCGCAAACACATGGCGCAGGTCCACCCGCAGTTCGCCGTAGCTGAAACCGCCCAGATCGGCGATGCCAGCGGTCATGGCCACGTTGCGCCCCATCGGCACGCGCAGGCCGCCCATGGCCGCCAGTTCGTCGTCGAAGCGGTCGCTGCGGCGCTCGTTGCGGCGGCCCCCCTGCAGGAACCACTGCACGCTGCTGTCGGTCCAGTCACCGCCCTTGTCGAACGGCGCGTCCTCGTTGCGTACCAGCACGCCGTCTTCGTAGATGCGCAGGCTGACGGTGTAGTTGCCCATGGGGAACCGGCGCGTATCGAGCTGGTTGATGCCTGCCTGCAGGTAGAAGGTCTGCAACAGGCGCTCGCCATCGAACGCATCCACACGCGCATCGCGCGCCAGCAGCACGGTGAGGGGCGTGGCCTGCACGGCGGCGGCGGAGTCCACGTAGGCCTGCGTGGTGCCCAGCCGCAGGCCCTGGAAGCGATCCATCGGCAGCATGCTGAAACTGAAGGTGCCGCCCTGCGGGCTGCTCAGGTTGCGGCGGTCCATGCGCCCGGCCTGCAGGTAGTGCTGCTGGCCCAGGTCATGGCGGTAGTAGGCGTTGTCTAGCTGGAAACGGCGGCTGGCAAGACCGCCGCGGTAGTGCTGCTGGCTGAAGGTCCAGTCGGCGGACAGGTGCCCGCGCTGGAACACGCCCAGTGCACCCATGCCCTGCGCGGCCAGCGCCTGGTAGCCCCGGCCACCGCTGACATTGAAGGTGTGCTGGTGCAGGAAGGCGTTCTCGGCATTGGCACTGACCTGGTGGTAGCGCTCGGCGGCCGGCTCGCCGGGGATCCATTGGCGGGCGACAAACAGGCGCACAGCGCCCTCGCCTTCGTCATACAGCGCGCGCACGGCAGTGGGCTCCTGGGGAGGATCGATGTACCCGCAACCGGCACTGGCACCGCCGTAACGGCATGCCAGGTGGCTGTTGCGCGGTAGCGGCTGCGACAACGCCGGCAGCAGCGCAGCCTGCGCTTCGGCGGACAGCTGCAACGCCTGCAGCGCCTCGGCCGGGGTTTCCAGCTGCACGTGTTCCAGGGTCACGCGCACCGGCACCAGCCCGGTCGAACGACCGAACAGACGGATCTCCAGTTGTTCGGTCTGGCCTTCGACCAGATCCTCGAAACCGGCGGGAACGCCGCGCGCCGCGACCAGGGGTGTGGCCAGCGACAGGGCGAGCGCGACCGCCAGCCGGGTGACGGCGGGTGCGGGAGCATTCATAGGGATTACCGGAAGCAGCCGGCCCGGCAAGCGGGCCGGCGCGGGTGCCTTACGGGCTGGTGGTCTTCTGCTGCATGGCGATGGTGACGATGCCTTCGTAGCTGCCGCCGCGGGCGATCGGCGCCTGGACGGTCTGTGCAATACGCAGCGCCAGCGGGATCGATGCGCCCGGCAGTGCGCCGTCGAACAGGTCGGTTGCGGAGAAGTCCTGCGCCGCCACGGTCAGCGCCCTGCCATTGAGGCTGACGGTCAGCGGCACCGGCGCGCCACCACCATCGGTGTTGAGCAGCTGCGGTGTGCTGCCAACACGCACTTCGATGTCCTTGCTTTCATCGTTGGAGTAGATGCGCACCTGCTGCGACCAGGGCACCAGGCCGCTGACCGGGTTGTGGACCATGTTGACCACCGAATCCAGCGCAGTGCCATCGGCCTTGAGCAGGGCCAGGGTCGGATCGACGTTGGCCCAGACCTTGATGTCGGCATCGAATGCATTGGCGGACAGCGAAACGGTAGCCAGCGCTGCAGCGAGCGCGGCCTTCTTCAGGATGGAGTTCATGGTGTCTCTCTCGGACGGTGGGATATGAGGCCTCCAGTGCGGAGGCATCACCCGCCTGCGTGGGGGCGGGCGACGGAGAGAATGGTAGGTACGCCTACCCTGCGACGGCCATTCAACCATTCCTAAATAGCTGAACGTTAAGGAAATTATTTGAAGGCGTTCAATGTTTGAGGGTTATGCAAATTTCCTCACCCGGTCTTTGCAACAAACCTCATTGCGAGACATGCACTTTGCAGAGTCGAGCCATGATCGACGCACGGGTGCTCGTGCTGAGCGCTGGTGGTCAATCCTGGCCACCAGCGTGCCCGGCAGCACCACAGGCTGGTCGTCACGCTGGTCGCGGATGTGATGATCCGAAAGATGTGGAAACGACATCCCGTGTCAGAAACCATTCATCCCGAACCCGACGCCTCTTTCAGGAACGATTCCATGGCCGCCACCAGGGCCAGCGGCGTTTCGTTCATCGGGTAATGCCCGGCACCCTCCAGGACCTCTATCGTGACCTGCCGGTAGCGGCGCAGATAGGTGCGCTCCATCAGTGCGCGGTTGAAGGTGGGATCGTGCGCACCCACCAGCACCTTCAACCGATGCTTGCCGACGATCTCATTGCTGAAATCGGTATCCGCCCATGCTGGAAGATAGGCAGCAAATGCTGCAGGTGAAGCGTGTGCCGCCGAATACGCGGCCTTCCAGTCGAGCCATTGCGCTGGCAGCCGCCCGCCGGTACTGCGATCGATGATGGTCCGACGCACGCCTACGTCCCCGGCTGCCGCTTCAAGCAGGCTTCGCGTCGCAGCGTCGTAGGCAATGCCGCCGCAGGGCACCGGCGCAATGGCCACCATGCCGTGTACCCGGTCCGGCGCAAGCACCGCCATACGTTCAATGGCCATGCCGCCCATCGAATGACCTGCCACGCTGAAGCGTTCGTGGCCCAGGACGGCCATCAGATCCAACGCATCGGATGCAATCTCGCCGATGGTATAGGCCCCCCGTGCATTGCGCATGCCGCCGTAGCCCCGGCAGTCCATGAAGATGTAGCTGAAGTCGTCGCGCGACAGCCATGGCTCGATGGGCTCGAACGCGTGCGCGTCGCCGAACCAGCCGTGCAGCACCAGGACAGCGTGGGGTCCGTGTCCCACGCGATGGAAAGTATTGGTCATGTGGTTCCATTACAGCTGAGGGGAGCGTTGATGCTAGACAGCGCGGATCCGGCCCACCGTCGATGACGGGTCAATCGCTATAGAATCCGGGCCATGCGCAATTCGCTGCTTGATCCCTACGAAGACCTGCCACGCGATGTCGTGGTCACCTCGAACGACTACGCCGCCGAATTTGCGTTTCCCCCCCATGCCCACCGGCGCGGGCAGTTCGCATTCGCCGCGCGCGGCACCATCAGTGTGGCCACGCCGCAGGGGCGGTGGCTGGTTCCCCCACGGCGCGCCTGCTGGGTGCCTGCAGGCCTGGTGCATGAGATGACCATGCGCGGGCCGGTGACGATGCTCAACGCCTTTCTCTCCGCCGAGACGGCCGACGCAGTAGCGCTGCCGGCGCACTGCCGGGTGTACGCGGTCTCTGCGCTGTTGCAGCGGCTGCTGGAGGCGGCGGTGGACCTGCCCCCGCTGTACGACGAGGACGGGCGCGCAGGCAAACTGATGCAGCTGCTGGTGGCGGAAATCGCATCGATGCCGACACTTTCCCTGCATGCACCGCTGCCCGCCGATGCACGCCTCGCACGTGTCTGCCGCGCATTGCTCGACAGTCCTTCGCTGGCAGTGCGCCTCGATGACGTTGCCGCCGAAGCAGGCATGAGCCGGCGCACGTTCACGCGCCTGTTCCGCGCCGATACCGGGGTGGGTTTTGCCGAGTGGCGGCAGCAGGTGTGCCTGCTGGTGGCCATCGAGCGGCTGGGACAGGGCCAGGCGGTGACGCGTGTGGCATTGGACCTGGGCTATGCAAGCCCGAGCGCGTTTTCTGCTGCCTTCCGGCGTGTGCTGGGATGTTCGCCGAGCCGGTACGCAGAAGCGTAGTACTCGGCCGATGCTTGGTTGTCATGCGCGCTGCGCGCGTGGGTCGAGCGTGGCTCGACGCTGTAAATGTCCATGCGCGACTGGATGGCATCAGGCCGCCTCGCGGCGGCCTGATGGATCTCACTCAACGACACGATCTCAGAAGAAGATCGCGTACAGGATCAACAGCGGAATCGGCACGCCCAAGAACCAGAGCAGAAGCGTTTTCATGGCAGGTCTCCTTGCATCAGATGCGGGTTACAGGTCGCGGCGACGGCCGCCCCAGGTGGCGCTGAGGCTGGCGAAGAACGCGCCGATCAGCAGGGTGATGAACAGCCACAGTGCGGCATAGGCCGTGGCCTTGCGCGCATCGTCGGCAGCTTGCTTGGCGGTGTTCTTGGCCTTTTCCAGCGCAGCACGCATGCGGGTCTGCACGTCGGTCACACGGGCCTGCGCTTCAGCCTGGCTCATGCCCGTCTCGCGCGCGATCAGCTGCGACAGGTACTGGGTATCGGCCGGGTCCAGGCCATCCCCCTGCAGACTGTTGACGATGATGCGGTTCACTTCGGCCCGGACTTCGCGGCGGTCGCCCATCGGGCCATTGCCCGGCATCGGGCGCGGCGGCGGAGGTGTCGTGCGGGCGTCACGTGGGCCAACGCTGGCGGCGGCCGGGGGGGGCGGCGGTGCGGCAGGGTCCATCGGGCTGGTACCCGGCGCTGCGCCCGCTGCCGGCGCAACCGGAGGCGCACCGGCAGCGTCCGGGCCCGCCGTGGTGGCACCGCGGAACAGCGAATCCACCCAGTAGTTGAGGTCGCTCTCCGGTGCGCCTGCAGCAACGCTGCCAGCTCCGGCCACGGCAGCACCGGCAGTGGTGGCAGCGGCGCCTGCGGTCGCGCCGGCAACCTTTGCGCCGGCGCCCAGCACGCCACCGATGGCCGAGGTCAACAGGCCAGCAGTGAGCAGGGTTGCCACAGCCCAGGACACGAAGCCGTGCGCGGTGTCGCGGAAGTAGGTTTCATCGCCGTGCAGTTGCGTCCACTTGGTGCGCAGGCGACCGGCCAGATAGCCGCCCAGACCGGAAGCGGCCAGCGCGGTGAAGGTCAGCCACGCGACGCTGGTCCAGCCGAAGGTTTCCTTGGACACCCCTTCGAACGACCAGGGCGAAACCGAGGACAGGCCGAGGCCAACGCCCAGGATCAACAGGATCAGCGACAGTGCGGCAGCCGCAACGGCGCCGGCGAAAATGGCGCCCCAGGACACCGCGCTTTCGCTGGGCGGTGGCACGACGGGAGTGGCCACCACGGTGGCGATGTCAGGACCGAGTGGATCGCGCTCGGGCAGGTCGAAACGGGTACTCATGGGTTGGACGCTCCGTATCAGTGCTGCAGGTGCAGCTGGCGTCCTGAGGCTGCGCGAGCGCTTGTGAAGCTGGTGAGACCCTTGAATCACGCGGTCTTGCCGCGGCGAACATCGTGCCAAGCGCCCGGGCGCAGGAGATCCACGCCACGCGTGGATGGGAAAGCGTGCCAACCAAGGTTGGCATCTACCGAAGCCGAGGCGCAGTAGATCCACGCCATGCGTGGATGATGTTCCGCGGACACTCAAATCGTGCCAACCAAGGTTGGCCCCCACCGAAGCCGGGGCGCAGTAGAACCACGCCATGCGTGGATGATGTTCCGCGGACACCCAAATCGTGCCAACCAAGGTTGGCACCCACCGAAGCCGGAGCGCAGTAGATCCACGCCATGCGTGGATGATGTTTCGCGGGCGCCGAAAGCGTGCCAACCAAGGTTGGCACCCACCGGAGCCGGGGCGCAGTAGATCCACGCCATGCGTGGATGATGTTTCGCGGGCGCCGAAAGCGTGCCAACCAAGGTTGGCATCTACCAAAAGCGAAGCAAAAAAAACGCCCCGCAATCGCGGGGCGTCTTCAGCACAACCTACCGCAGGCGATCAGCCCTGGTAGTCGCGCACGTCGTGGCCGGTGTAGACCTGGCGCGGACGGCCGATCTTCATTTCCGGGTCGACCTGCTGTTCCAGCCAATGCGAGACCCAGCCGGAGGTACGGCCCAAGGCGAACATGACGGTGAACATCTCGGTCGGGATCTGCAGCGCCTTGTAGATGATGCCGCTGTAGAAATCGACGTTCGGGTACAGCTTGCGCGCGACGAAGTACTCGTCCTGCAGCGCGGCCTGTTCCAGCTTCACGGCCACGTCCAGCAGCGGATCCTGCACGCCCAGCTGCTTGAGCACCTTGCCGGTCATCTCGCCGATGACCTTGGCACGCGGGTCGAAGTTCTTGTACACGCGGTGGCCGAAGCCCATCAGGCGGAAGCCGGAGGTCTTGTCCTTGGCCTTGAGCACGGCCGATTCGACGTTGTCGGCCGAACCGATCTCTTCCAGCATCTTCAGCACGGCTTCGTTGGCACCGCCGTGGGCCGGACCCCACAGCGCGGTGACGCCAGCGGCGACCGACGCATACGGGTTGGCACCGGTCGAACCGACCAGACGCACGGTCGAGGTCGACGCGTTCTGCTCGTGGTCGGCGTGCAGGATGAACAGCAGGTCCAGTGCCTTGACCACGTCCTGGTTCAGCTCGTACTTGCCATCAGCCGACTCGAAGGTCTGCTTCAGGAATCGGCTGACGTAGTCCAGCGAGGTATCCGGCTTGTTGGCCGGCAGGCCCTTGCCGTGGCGGTAGATCAGCGCCGACAGGGTCGGCACCTTGGCGATCAGGCGCACGGCAGCCTGGCGGCGCTGTTCGGCGTCGGACAGGTCCAGCGAGGCGTGGTAGATGCCCGACAGCTGCGCGATGGCGGCGGTCAGGATGGCCATCGGATGGGCATCCTTGGCGAAGCTGCCGATCAGGGTGTTGATCGACTCATCGACGTTGGCTTCGGCAGCCAGCTCGTCGGTGAAGGCCTTCAGCTGCTCGGCGCTCGGGCGCTCGCCGTTGATCAGCAGGTAGGCCACTTCGACGTAGCTCGACTTTTCCGACAGCTGCTCGATCGGGTAGCCGCGATACAGCAGCACGCCCTTGTCGCCGTCGATGTAGGTGATGGCGGACTTGCAGCTGGCCGTCGCGGTGAAACCGGAATCGTAGGTGAAATACCCCGTTTCCTTGGTCAGCTTCGCGATGTCGACGCAGTCGTTGCCGAGGGTGGGTTTGATGACGGGCAGAACGACCGACTTATCGCCGGCGTTGAGCGTGACCTGATCAAGATCGGACACTGTGTGCGCTCCTTCATGGGAAGGCGCCTGCCCAAGCGCATTGGTCAGGCACGTGAATGACGTCCTCGGCCTGTGCCGGGGATCAGGTCATTATCGCACAGCAGCATTTGCCGGGCGCTAGACAGAAGTCGTAGACGACAGGCAGCCGGCACCCTGCCAGCGAGCGGCCGGGATCGGCAAAAGCGTTGTCACAAGGACGCAGTGTTCCGTCCATCCAAACGCCCGTTGGGTAGGCGCTGGACAAAAACAAACGGCCGCGCAGAGCGCGGCCGTCGGTTCGAACCGGGAACGACGTATCAGCGCGCGTAGCGCTTCTGGAACTTGTCGATACGGCCCGAGGTGTCGATGACCTTGTGCTTGCCCGTGTAGAACGGGTGCGAAGCCGAGGAAATTTCAACCTTCACCAGCGGGTAGTCGTTGCCGTCTTCCCACTTGATGGTTTCCTTCGTGCTCATGGTCGAGCGGGTCAGGATCTTGAAATCGGAGGTGACGTCATGGAAGACGACGTCGCGGTAGTTCGGATGGATATCGGCCTTCATGGGCTCACACCGTAAATGGGCTGGTGGTCAAGAGCGGCATTATAAGCACTGGTTGCCGCCCGGGGCAACCAGTGCAGGGGGCTGACCTCAGTCCGCACCCAGGGCCTGGCGTACCAGGGCCTCGAAACGCCCTTGGTCGTAGGCCATCAGCAGGTCGCAGTTGTCCGCCTGGCCGGTCTGGCGGTTCCAGTCGACGATGGTCGCGCCGCGGCTGAACGTGCCGTTCAGTTCCACATTCAGCGGCCGCGATTCAACCTGCAGCTGCCCTTCCGGGTTCAGCGCCCAGGCCATGGCCAGCGCGTCGGCGGTATACCAGCGGCCGCCCTTGCTGTCTTCGGACAGGCCACGGGTCTTGCGCGAGATCAGCTCGTAGAAGCGCGCGCGATCGGAATCGGCACCCAGCCACTGCTCGGCTTCGGCCAACGGCAGGCCGTGGGCAACGGTGGCTTCCCAGTCCGACACCAGCAAGTGCGGGAACGCGGTGAACACCACATGCGCGGCTTCCGGATCGAAGGCGATGTTGAATTCGGCGGCGGGGGTGATGTTGCCGTGGCAGGTGACTGCGCCGCCCATCACCACGATGCGCTTGATGCGCTGGGGCAGGGTCGGATCGAGTTTCAGCGCCAGTGCCAGGTTGGTCAGCGGGCCGAGCATCACCAGCATCAGTTCGCCGGCATGCTGGTGCGACAGGCGCAGGATGGCCAGCGCGGCGTGCTCGGCGTCGGCCTGGCGGCTCGGCGGCGGCAGGTCCACATCGCCATAGCCATCGCGGCCATGCACGTGGGCGGCGTCGACGGATGGATGCAGCAGCGGATCGGGGCTGCCGGCGAACACCGGCACGTCGGTGCGGCCGACGATGTCGCAGAGCTTGAGGGCGTTGCGGACGGTGTACTGCAGGCCTACGTTGCCGGCGGCGATGGTCAGGGCGACCACGTCATGCCGTTCATCGGCGAAGGCCATCAGCAGGGCCAGTGCGTCGTCGACACCGGGGTCGGTATCGATCAACAGCGGGATCTTCTTGGTCATCGTTGCCGTCTTCAGATCGGCAACGAAGTGTGGACCGGGATGATGACCGTTGCAAGTACGGGGGTTCGGGTTCGGCCGGGCTGCGCCCGGCACCCGCCGAATCAACGGCAACGGCAACGGCAACGGCAACGGCAGAAGCTGGCATTCCGTGGGATGGCGGGGTGGGTCCGGTGGCGGGGGACGCTGCAAGTACGTCCATGTAAGCTCGGTCGCCGCATCCATGCGGCTCACGCCCCCGCAACCGGACCCACCCCGCCTTCGACAGTTGTCCACTGCTCTTGGTGGGTGTCGACCTTGGTCGACACGGCATGGTCTGCTCTTGGTGGGTATCGACCTTGGTCGACACGGTAGATCCACGCCATGCGTGGATGGACGTCGGCGGGATCGGGAAAGATGACGTAATCGGCGTGCCGGGCGGGGCCGCGCTGCAATTGCAGCGTTTTCGATCTTTCCAACTTTTCTCATTGAGGCCCACAGTCCTTCATGGAAAACATGGGAGGCCATCGACAACGGATGGCACGGGCTTGCAATCCCGTTTGACTGCCTTGTTGTTTACGCTTGCCTGCCGGCGTTGCGCGCGTGTTCCTGCGTGGCGTCCGGCAGGCAATCCGTCCGTGCGTTTTATGGCGGGCGGTGCGTGGGGGCTTCGCGCCCGCCGGCGTTCTTGAGGCCGTCACCGGTATTGCAACCACTCACCGCCCGCCACCCTCGCCTTCGCGTGGGTGGCCTCCTGCCTTGCGCACAAGGACCGCCGACATGACCGCGTCCCGTTATCCCTTCGGGTTGCTGCTGGCATGCCGGGGTTTGGCCGAATACATGGGCACGCAGTTGCCGGCAGCGTAGGAAATGCAGGGGTCGGATCCGTTGGTCGCAGGACAAGGGCTCTGACCCCGGCCGGCTGCCCGATCCTTACGCCGAGGCGTAGCGCACGGCCGTACCGATCCAGCGCTGCACCATGCGATCTGCAAGCGCCGGTTGCTGCGCCAGCAGGCGTTCGGCCAGCGCATGCACGCCCGGCAGCAGGCCGGCATCGCGGGCCAGATCGGCAATGCGGAAACCGGCCAGGCCCGTCTGCCGGGTGCCCAGCAGTTCGCCGGGCCCGCGCAGCTCCAGATCCTTCTCGGCAATGACGAAACCGTCGTTGGTTTCGCGCATGGTCTGCAGGCGTTCGCGTGCCATCTGCGAAAGCGGTGCCTGGTACAGCAGCACGCAGCGCGACACCGCCGAACCACGGCCGACGCGGCCACGCAGCTGGTGCAGCTGGGCCAGGCCCAAGCGCTCGGCGTTCTCGATCACCATCAGCGAGGCGTTGGGCACGTCCACGCCGACTTCGATCACGGTGGTGGCCACCAGCAGGTCGATGTCGCCGGCCTTGAACGCGACCATCGTCGCCAGCTTCTCGGCCGCTTTCAGCCGGCCATGCACCAGCCCCACGCGCACGCCCGGCAGCAGCGCCTGCAGCGATTCGTAGGTGGCCTGTGCCGGGGTGGCATCCAGTTCTTCGCTTTCTTCGATGAGCGTGCACACCCAGTACACCTGCCGCCCTTCGCGGCAGGCCAGGGCGATGCGCTCGATCAGCTCGGGGCGGCGATCGTTGTTCAGTGCCACGGTCTGCACCGGCGTGCGGCCCGGCGGCAGTTCGTCGATGGCCGATACATCCAGGTCGGCGTATTCGGACATCGCCAGCGTGCGCGGAATCGGCGTGGCGGTCATCACCAGCTGGTGCGGCACGTTGTTGCCGCCCTTGCCCTTGTCGCGCAGCGCCAGGCGCTGGTGAACGCCGAAGCGGTGCTGCTCATCGACGATGGCCAGCGCCAGATCGTGGAATACCACCGCCTCCTGCATCAGTGCGTGGGTACCCACCACCACCTGCGCTTCGCCGTTGGCAACCTGTTCCATCACCTTCGCGCGCGCCTTGCCGGTGACCTTGCCGGCCAGCCAGGCGATGCGCACGCCCAACGGCTCCAGCCAGCCGCGCAGGTTGTTGAGATGCTGTTCGGCCAGCAGTTCGGTGGGGGCGGCCAGTGCGACCTGCTTGCCCTGCTCCACCGCCAGCATCGCTGCCAATGCCGCCACCACGGTCTTGCCCGAGCCGACATCGCCCTGCACCAGCCGCAGCATCGGGCTGGGGCGCGCAAGGTCTTCGCGGATCTGCTTGAACACGCGTGCCTGCGCGCCGGTCAACGCGAACGGCAGCTGCTTCAACAACGCCTTGGCCAGCTTGCCGGGACCGGCCAGCGGCGGCGCGTGATGCGCCTGCAGCGCAATGCGCTGGCGACGCAGGCTGAGGTGGTGCGCCAGCAGTTCTTCCATTGCCAGCCGGCGCTGCGCTGGATGGGTACCGGCGGCAAGTGCGGCCAGGTCTGCATCCGGTGGTGGCTGATGCACGGTCAGCAGCGCACTGCGCAGCGATGGCAGGCCGAGGCCCTCGAGCCAGCCGGTCGGCAGCAGTTCCAGCGTGCTTTCTTCCGGCAGGCGATCAAGCGCCTGGCCGATCAGCTTGCGCATCGTCATCGGGCCGACGCCTTCGACGGTGGGATACACCGGGTCGAGGCGGTCGCCGAGATCGGGATCGTCGTTGCGGCCCAGCACCTGGTAACTGGGATGGACAATCTCCAACCCGAGGTGCCCCGGTTTGGGCGTACCAAAGCAGCGCAGGCGGTTGCCGACCGCGAACTGGCCGACCTGCTGCTGGCGGAAATGGAAGAAGCGCAGCACCAGGGTGCCCTGCCCTTCATCCTCCACTGCCACTTTCAGCATCGGCCGGTAGCGCATGCCGCGCTCGACGGCCACCACCCGCACTTCCACCTGCGCCGGAATGCCGTTGCGCAGGTCTTCGATGCGGGTCAGCCGGGTACGGTCTTCATAGCGCAGCGGCAGGTGCAGCCAGAGATCCTGCAGGGTGGCCAGGCCACGCGCCTGCAGCTTGGCGGCCACGGCCGGCCCGACGCCGGCGAGCATCGCAAGCGATGCTTCACCGGACGGTGCCAGTGCCGGGGTGACCGCCGCCTTGCGTGCCACGTGGCGGTCAGTCGATGACCATCACCGCGTCGACCTCGAAGTTGGCGCCCTTCGGCAGGCCGGAGACTTCGATGGTGGAACGGGCCGGGAACGGGGCCTGGAAGTAGTCCTGCATCACCGCGTTGACCTTGGCGAATTCGGCCAGGTCGGTCAGGTACAGGCCCAGGCGCACGACCTTGTCCAGCGAACCGCCGGCGGCTTCGGCCACGGCCTTGAGGTTGTCGAAGGCACGACGGGCCTGCGCTTCGACGTCACCGACGCCGACGATGTCGCCGGTGGCCGGGTCGAGCGGAATCTGGCCGGAGAAATACACGGTGTTGCCGGCGCGCACGGCCTGCGAGTACGGGCCGATGGCGGCCGGGGCCTTTTCGGTGTTGATGATCTGGCGGGACATGGGTCGCTCCGGTGCGTTGGGGGAAAACAGAGCGGTGATTGTACCGGGTGGGGGCAATGTCGGCTGGGGTCGGATCCTCTTCCCGTTGGGAAACAGCGCGGATCCGGTAGCGCCGGGCCATGCCCGGCGGCATTTGATTCATGCCGCGCCGCGCGCTCGCCGAGCATGGCCCGGCGCTACCAGAGTACGCGCAGGATCTACTGCCGGCGAACGGCCTGCACGACCGACAGGCGGCGCAGGCGACGCATCACTTCGGCCAGATGGTTGCGGTCGCGCACCTGGATGTTGAACGCCAGCACTGCGGCGTTGAAATCGCGGTCCAGGTAATCCACGCGCTCGATGTTGGAGTGGCTCTGCGCGATCGCAGCGGCCAGCTGTGCGAGCACGCCGGTGCCGTTCTCCACTTCCACCACCAGCGAGGTGTCGTAGTCGCCGGATACGGTGGTATCCCAGCCGATCAGCACCCAACGCTCGGGCGACTTGCGCAGTTCGGCCAGGTTCGGGCAATCCATGCGGTGCACCACGATGCCCTTGCCGGCGGTGTGGTAGCCCATGATGTCGTCGCCCGGAATGGGCTGGCAGCAGCCGGCGAAGGTGACCACGCCACGCTCGCTGCCGTTGATCAGGATCTTTTCCTGCGAGCTGTGGCGCGAATGCGCGCCGCCGCGCAGTTCGGCGTAGGCCATCAGTGCCTGCGCAGCCTGGGTCGGCATCCAGTTGCCCAGCGCGACTTCCGCCAGCAGGGCCTCCAGGCGCGGGAACCGGTGTTCGGCCAGGAAGGCATCCAGGCGGCCCTTGGGCAGGCGCTCCAGCGAGCTGTCCATCGCCTCCAGCGCGCGGTCGAGCATGCGGTGGCCCAACTGCACGGCGTCTTCGTGCTCCAGCTGCTTGAGCTGGTGGCGGATGGCGGTGCGCGCCTTGCTGGTCACCACGAATTCGAGCCACTGCGGCTTGGGCGTGGCCGAGCGCGCGGTGATGATCTCCACCGACTGCCCGGACACCAGCTTGGTACGCAGTGGCACCAGTTTCTTGTCCACGCGCGAGGCCACGGCCATGTTGCCGACGTCGGTATGCACGGCGTAGGCGAAGTCGAGCGCGGTGGAATTGCGCGGCAGGGCCAGGATCTTGCCCTTGGGGGTGAACAGGTAGACCTCGTCCGGGAACAGGTCGACCTTGACGTTGTCGAGGAACTCCAGCGACGAACCGGCGGCCCGCTGCGAATCGATCAGTTCGACGATCCAGGCGTGGGCGCGGCTCTGCGCGCTGTTGGGCGAATCACCGCCGAACTTGTAGGTCCAGTGCGCAGCCACGCCGCGCTCGGCGATCAGGTCCATTTCCTCGGTGCGGATCTGCACCTCGATCGGCGAACCATACGGGCCGAACAGCACCGTGTGCAGCGACTGGTAGCCGTTGGCCTTGGGAATGGCGATGAAATCGCGGAAGCGCCCATCGAGCGGCTTGAACGCGGCATGCACCGCGCCCAGCGAGTGGTAGCACTGCGGTACGCCGCGTACCACCAGGCGGAAGCCGAACACATCCATCACCTGGTCGAAGGATTTGTTCTCGTCGCGCATCTTGTTGTAGATGCTCCACGGGGTCTTGATGCGGCTGACCAGGCGGTGCTCGATGCCTTCCTTGGCCAAGCGCTGCGACAGCTGCACTTCCACCTGCGCCAGCGCCTCGCGGCGCACGACCGGCTGGCTGCGGATGTGCTTTTCCAGGATCGCGTGGCGCCACGGGTACAGCGCCTTGAAGCCAAGGTTCTGCAGTTCGCTCTTGACCAGGCTCATGCCCAGCCGCTGAGCGATCGGGGCGTAGATCTCCAACGTCTCGCGGGCGATGCGCCCACGCGCTTCGCGGCTCTGCGCGCCCAGCGTGCGCATGTTGTGCAGGCGGTCGGCCAGCTTGATCATGATCACGCGCAGGTCGCGCGACATCGCCAGCAGCATCTTGCGGAAGCTCTCGGCGGCCGCTTCCTGGCGGTCGCGGAACTTCAGCTTGTCCAGCTTGGTGACGCCGTCCACCAGTTCGGCCACGGCTTCGCCGAACTCGGCCGACAGGGCCTCGCGGGTCAGCGGGGTGTCTTCGATGGTGTCGTGCAGGATCGCGGCGATCAGCGCTTCCACGTCCAGGCCGAGCTCGGCCAGCACCTGGGCCACGGCCACCGGATGGGTGATGTAGGGTTCGCCCGACTTGCGCGTCTGCCCAGCGTGCGCGGAGGCGCCGACTTCCCACGCACGGCGCAGCAGCGGCAGCTGCTCGGGCGGCAGGTAGTGGGCGGCGCGTTCGAGCTGGAGGACGTAATCGGGTACGGCGGCAGCGGGGACTGCGGCGACCTTGGCAGTGGGGCCTGGGTTCATGGCCAAAGCCTATGCCAGCGCGACGTTTACGGCAAACCCTGAATGCGAAACAGCCCGCACGGGGCGGGCTGTTCGGCGTATCCAGCAATGACGTTGATCGATGCGATCAATCGTCGTTCTTGGACATGTCTTCGTCGGCGACCACTTCGGCGGCGGCCCACTCCAGCGCTTCGCGCTCGGCGCGCTCACGCTCGGCCTTCTCGACTTCGTCGATCAGCGCGTTGTCGATCTTGCGGGCAGCGATTTCGCGCAGCGCCAGCACGGTCGGCTTGTCCTCGGTCTCGCTGTTGTCCAGCGTGGCCTGCACGCCATTGGCGAGCTGACGGGCGCGCTTGGAGGCCATCATCACCAGCTCGAAACGGTTGTTAACGACTTCCAGGCAATCTTCTACGGTAATGCGGGCCATACGGGCTCCCGGCGACCGGTCGGCCGCTCAGTCGAATGAGGGAAAGGGGACGGAGTGTACTGGCAGGGGCTGGACAAAATCAAGCCAACCCCCACCGGACCCTTTAGGAATCAATCAGTTGAACCCGCATCCGGGGTCAGCAGGGCCTGGATCAGGCCGGCATGGCGGACCTTCTGGGCGTCCCGGCGCAGGCGGCTGGCGGTGAAGATCGCACACAGTTCGTCCACGGCGGTGTCGAACACTTCATTGACGATGACGTAGTCGAACTCGTTGAAGTGCAGCATTTCATCGCGGGCGGCGCCCAGGCGCTGGGCGATGACCGCCTCGCTGTCCTGGCCACGCTTGCGCATGCGGTCCTGCAGGGCCTGCTTGGACGGCGGCAGGATGAACACCGTCACCGTGCCCGGCACCAGCTGGCGCACCTGCTGCGCGCCCTGCCAGTCGATTTCCAGCAGCACGTCCTGGCCGGCGGCCAGCTGCGGCTCCACCGACTGCCGGGCGGTGCCCTTCCAGTCACCATGCACCCAGGCGTGTTCGAAGAAATCGCCGGCGGCGATCATTTCCTCGAACTTCTCGGCGCTGACGAAGTGGTAGTGCTGGCCGTTCACTTCACCCGGGCGCATGGCGCGCGAGGTGAACGAGATCGACAGGGCAATCTGCGGGTCGCGCGCCAGGGTGGCGTTGACGATGCTGCTCTTGCCGGCGCCGGAGGGCGCTGCAACGATGTACAGCGTGCCGCGTGCGATCGCGGCCGGGGGCGTGGAAATGCTCATTCGATGTTCTGCACCTGCTCGCGGATCTGGTCGATCAGCACCTTCAGCTCGACGGCGGCGTTGGACGTGCGGCTGTCCACCGACTTGGAGCCAAGCGTGTTGGCCTCGCGGTTGAACTCCTGCAGCAGGAAGTCCAGGCGGCGGCCGACCGGTTCACGCTGCTTGAGCACGCGGCGGATCTCGACGATATGGCTGGACAGGCGATCCAGCTCCTCGTCCACGTCCAGCTTCTGCAGCCACATCACCAGTTCCTGCTCGGCGCGGCCCGGATCAACCGGATGCGGCAGGTCGGCCAGGCGAGCGGCGAGCTTGGTGCGCTGGCCGTCGCGAATGGCGGGAATCAGCGTACGGACCTCCGCGGCGATGCGCTCGATGGCATCCACGCGCTCGGCGATGGCGGTGGCCAGCGTATTGCCTTCACGCTCGCGGGCGGCGATGAAGCCCTCCAGCACCTGGTCCAGCAGCGCCAGCGCTTCAATCTGCAGGGCTGCCGCATCGGTGGCCTCACCCTGGGTGACGCCCGGCAGCTGCAGCAGGTCGGTGAAGCTGACCTGCAGGTTGGGAAAATCGGAGGTCAGCCGGTGTGCCAACTGGCCCAGCTGGCCCAGCAGCACCTCGTTGACCTGCAGGCTGGCGGCCGAGTCCGGCGCGCGCAGGCGCATCACCAGATCCAGCTTGCCACGGCTCAGGCGCGCGGAAATGCGTTCGCGCAGCTGCGGTTCCAATGCGCGCAGTTCCTCGGGCAGGCGCGTGCCCACTTCCAGGAAGCGGTGGTTGACCGAGCGCAGCTCGCAGCCCAGCGTTCCCCACGGGGTGGAGCGCTCGCCGCCGGCATAGGCCGTCATGCTTCGAATCATGGATGTATCCGGTGCTTGCAAAGGGGGAATGGTACCCTAGCGGTCTCTTTTGAGCCCCTTTCCCCGCCCCGTGAAGGCCGCGGGGATGGTGGCGTACTCCCTTTCCCTACGGAACCTGCCCCATGTCCGATTTCCGCCCCAGTGGCCGTCAGCCCGATCAGCTGCGCCCGGTCGTCATCCAGCGCGGTTTCACCCGCCACGCCGAAGGTTCGGTGCTGGTCTGCTTCGGTGAAACCCGCGTGCTGTGCACGGCCAGCATCGAGAACCGGGTGCCGGGCTTCCTGCGTGGCAAGGGCGAAGGCTGGGTGACCGCCGAGTACGGCATGCTGCCGCGCGCCACCCACACCCGCAGCGACCGCGAAGCCGCACGCGGCAAGCAGGGCGGCCGCACGCTGGAGATCCAGCGCCTGATCGGTCGCAGCCTGCGCGCCTGCGTGGACCGCAACGCACTGGGCGAACGCACCATCACCCTGGACTGCGACGTGCTGCAGGCCGACGGCGGCACCCGTACCGCGGCCATCACCGGCGCCTACGTGGCCCTGGTCGATGCGGTGAACGTACTGATGAAGCGCGGCGACATCAAGCGCAATCCGATCCTCGGCGCGGTGGCGGCGGTATCGGTCGGCGTCTACCGCGGCACCCCGGTGCTGGACCTGGACTACGCCGAAGACAGCGACTGCGACACCGACATGAACGTGGTGATGAACGACGGTGGCGGCTTCATCGAACTGCAGGGCACCGCCGAAGGCCATGCCTTCCGCCGTGACGAGCTCGATGCCCTGCTGGGCCTGGCCGAGAAGGGCGTGACCGAGCTGCTGGCCGCGCAGCAGGCAGCGCTGTCGGCATGAACCGGCGCATTGCCCTGACCACCCTGGTGGTGGCCGACTATGACGAGGCCATCGCCTGGTACACCGGCAAGCTCGGCTTCCAGCTGCTGGACGACATCGACCAGGGCAGCAAGCGCTGGGTGGTGGTCGGCCCGACCGATGGCAGCGCCGCCGCCCTGCTGCTGGCCCGCGCCAGCGACGACGAGCAGCGCAGTCGTATCGGCAACCAGACCGGTGGCCGCGTCGGCTTCTTCCTCAATACCGATGATTTCCGCCGCGACCACGCGGCGATGCTGGCTGCCGGTGTCCAGTTCCTGGAAGAACCGCGCGAAGAACCCTACGCCACGGTCGCGGTGTTCCGCGACCTGTACGGCAACACCTGGGACCTGTTGGAGCCCCGCTGATGAAGAAGCTTGTCCTGGCCAGCCACAACGCTGGCAAGCTGGTGGAAATGCAGGAAATCCTCGCCGACCTGCCGCTGCAGATCACTTCGGCCGCCGAACTGGGCCTGGGCGATGTGGAAGAGACCGGCCTGACCTTCGTCGAGAACGCGCTGCTGAAGGCGCGCGCGGCCTGCGAAGCGAGCGGCCTGCCGGCGCTGGCCGATGATTCGGGCCTGATCGTCGATGCCCTCGGCGGTGCACCGGGCCTGTACAGCGCGCGCTATGCCGGTCACCCGACCAATGCGGCGGCCAACAATGCCAAGCTGCTGGAAGCGATGGCCGACATCGCCGATGGCCAGCGCAGCGCCCGCTTCTACGCCGTGATCGTGCTGCTGCGCCATGCCACCGACCCGCAGCCGCTGATCTGCGAAGGCCGCTGGGAAGGTCAGATCATCCGCGAACTTCGCGGTACCAATGGATTCGGCTACAACCCGGTGTTCCTGGACACCACCCACGGCCTGACTGCTGCGGAAATGGAACCGGCGTTGAAGAACGCCATCAGCCATCGCGCCATCGCCCTGCAGCAGCTCAAGCAGCAGCTCAAGCAGCAGTTCGCGGCCTGAACCAGCATCCGACAGGAGACTCAAGGATGACAGTGAAGCGCTACCGCACCGGAATGGAACTGGTGCAACTGCTTGCCGTACTGGGGCTGATCAGTGGTGCGATCTTTGGCGGCATGTTGGCGTGGACAGGGAAGGAATCCTGGTGGGCGGTACCGGTGGTTGCGCTGGTCGGCATGACCGTCATCACGCTCATCGGCGCGCCCATCATGTGGCAGCGCGTCGAACTGGACGCTGCTGCCGGCCACATGCGCTATCACAACATCGGCAGCCTGCATCGGTGGCGCCATGTGGCGTTGGTGGACGTGCTGGAAGTACGGCTTGACAGTTTTGCCGACAAGCGCAAGGCCATGGTCTCCGGTCTCCATCTGTGCATGCGCAATGGCTGCAGTCCGGCGCGCCACCGTTTGATGGACAACGCTATAGGCAGCTACAAAGGGCCCTCGCCCTTCTTCCGCCAGATTGCCGCTGCCGTGCTTCGCGCGCAGCCGCGCTCCCTGGTCGACCCTCTTCTACGGGCGGCGGACTGATCTGCCGCTCCCCCACGTCCGCATCACGCCAGCCATGACGCACGCCCACGACCACGACCACTGCAACCACCTGCCCGGCGAGTCCTGCGACCACGACGCCCCGCCACGTCTGGTGCCACCGCCGCTGGCGCTGTACGTGCATCTGCCGTGGTGTGTGCGCAAGTGCCCGTACTGCGACTTCAACTCGCACCAGGCCAAGGGCGAACTGCCCTTCGATGCCTACATCGATGCGCTGGTGCGCGACCTCGACCAGGACCTGCCGCTGGTCTGGGGCCGGGTGGTCAGCAGCGTGTTCTTCGGGGGTGGCACGCCCAGCCTGTTCCCGCCCGAGGCGATCGACCGCTTCCTGCAGCAGGCCAGTGCCCGCCTGCGCTTTGCGCCGAATGCCGAGATCACTCTGGAAACCAACCCGGGTACCGCCGAGCACGGTCGCTTTGATCGCTACCGCGCGGCCGGGGTCAACCGCCTCAGCTTCGGCATCCAGAGTTTCGATGATGCCGCGCTGAAACGACTGGGCCGCATCCACGACAGTGGCGAGGCCGAGCGCGCGGTGAAGATGGCGCAGGACGCGGGCTACGACAACTTCAACATCGACCTGATGTACGCACTGCCGGAGCAGACCCTGGCCGGTGCCGAGGCCGATCTGGAACGCGCGTTCGCGTTGCAGCCGGCCCACATCTCGCACTACCAGCTGACCCTGGAACCAAACACCGTGTTCTTCGCGCGGCCGCCGCAGGGCATCCCCGATGAAGACCATGCCTGGGACATGCAGGAACACTGCCAGGCGCTGCTGGCGCAGGCCGGTTTCGGCCAGTACGAGGTGAGTGCCTATGCCCGCCCCGGCCGGCAGAGCGCGCACAATCTGAATTACTGGCGTTTTGGTGACTACCTCGGCATTGGTGCCGGCGCACACGGCAAGATCAGTTCCGGTGCCGAGGAACACGTGCTGCGACGCTGGAAGCACAAGCACCCGCAGACGTTCATGGATACCGCAGGCACGGCCGCATCGTTCGGAGGTGACGAAGTGATCGCCGCCGAGCGCCTGCCGTTCGAGTACATGCTCAACCTGCTGCGCCTGCACGAAGGGTTCAGCCTGCGCGACTTCGAATCGCGCACCGGCCTGGCCCGCAGCGTGCTGGACACACCACTGCGCGAAGCAGTGCAGCGTGGCTGGCTGGTGGTGGCAGACGGGCACGTGCAGCCGACCGAACTGGGCCGGCGCTTCACCAACGATGTGGTCAGCCTGTTCCTGGAAGCATGATCTGCTGCGGCGCCGCCATCGCAGGCGGCCCTGAATGGATCCATCGCTAAAGTAGCGCCTTCACCGGCCGACACGGTAGATTCCAAGATCGATCCGCGGGAATCCGGACCCCCTCGCCGATGTCTGCTGTCTTTTCCCTTTCCAGTGCCGACACTGCCCGCCTGGCCGCAGCCGACCTGCCGCCGCGCGTGCGCGAGCTGCTGGGCGCGTTGATCGGCCTGTGCCACCAGGCCCTGACGGCACCGCTGATCCTGACCGTGGAAGCGCTGGAGCAGACCCTGCTGCATGACGCCGACCATGCCCGCAACCCGCAACAGCAGGCCGACCTGCTGGCACAGCGCGGCCAGCTGCATGCGTTCGCCGGCCACTTCAGCGACCGCATGCTCGATGCGCTGGCCGATGCGCTTGCGCGGCTGCGTGAACCGATCACCCCGGTCGTGGCCGCCACCACGCCACCGCCCTTGCCCGGCATGCTGGGGTTGAGCCTGGTCGCCGAGCATGAAGTCGACCGCGACCTGCTGCTGACCGAAATGGTGCGCCGGGAAACCCTGCGTTCGGCCAACGCCTTGAACCTGCTGGGCCAGCGCCTGGGTGTTGTTGCCGGCGCACCAGCCTTTGAAGCTGACACCCTGCCCCTGGCACCGCAGGCCCTGTGCGCGATGGTGCGGAAGCTGGCCGAGCAGGATGCCCTCAGCGCCGAGGTACAGATGGCGCTGTACCGCAGCTTCGAGCGGCAGGTACTGGAGCGGCTGGGCAATGTGCTCGACCGCGCCAATGCGCTGCTGGCACAGCACGGCATCCTGCCGGGCCTGGTCTACACCCCGTACCTGGCACGTTCTTCGAGCACCCGCCGGATCATCACCCAGTCGGTCGGCAGCGACCGCAGTGGACGCCCGTCTCCGCGCGTGCCCACGCCGATGACCGGCTGGGGCGGCTCGGCACCGCCCGGCTCGTGGTCGACGTTGATGCAGGACGCCTTCGCTGATGCGGACGCGCCCGGCGCGTCGGCCGGCATGACGGTACCGGCCAGCAGCGTGCTGCACGAGATGCTGCAACAGGCGCGGCAGATCCCGCAGCCAGCGGCCGATCCAGCGGCCCTGCCCAGTGCAGCGGTTGATGCCGTGCTGGCGCGCCTGCAGGGGCAGGCCAGCGCCGCCAGCGCCATGACCGATCTGCAGGCCGCCGTGGTCGCCCAGCTGCGCAGCGAACATGGCGCGCAGGCCAGCCTTGGCAGCCACGACCGCGACAACCTCGATCTGCTGCGCCTGCTGCTGCAGCAGGTGCAGCAGCAGCAACGGCCGGACCCGGTGCCAGCCGCCCTGCTCGCGCGCCTGCAGGTACCGCTGGCGCGCGCAGCGATGGCCGACCCGGGCTTCTTCGTGCGCGACGAACATCCGGCACGCGAACTGCTCAACCATGTCGCTGAAGCCGGCGCCAGCTGGCTCGGCGATGACGATGTCGATCCGCAGCTGCTGCAGCGGCTGGCGCAGAGCGTGCAGGGCCTGCTCGGCCAGGATGCACGCACGCCCGAGGCCTTTGCCGCCGCCAACGACGAGATACAGCAGCACCAGCGCGCCGCCGCGCACCGCGCCGAGCTGGCCGAGCGCCGTCACGTGGAAGCCGCACGCGGCAAGGAGCGGCTGGAACTTGCGCGACGCCAGGCCAATGCGCAGATCGACCAGTGCTGCGATACGCAGGAGCCGCCGCGCTTCGTGCAGACACTACTGCGCCAGGCGTGGGCAGATGCATTGACGCTGACCCGCCTGCGCCACGGCGATGATTCGCCGCAATGGCAGGAGCGCCTGCAGCAGACCGAACGCATCGCGGCGATCACGGCCGAGGCCGCAAGCGAAAGCAGCGCGACCGACGCTGCGCTGGCTGCCGAGGTTGAATCGGCCCTGCTGCAGGTGGGCTACCACGCAGAGGAGGCGGCTGCCGTCGCGCGCCGCCTGTCCACGCCGGGTGGCGAAGACGAAAGCACCTCGCGCACCGAGCTCAGTGCACGCCTGAAGGCCCGTGCACGGCTGGGCGAACACACCGGCGCACAGGCCCTGGCAAGCGACGCCGCACCGCGCAGCGAGGCCGAGGAGGCCAGTTACCAGCAGCTGTGCGCGCTGCCCTTCGGCAGCTGGTTCGATATCGACGATGGCGAAGGCGCGCTGCGCCGCCAGCGCCTGTCCTGGTACAGCCTGCTGACCGGTCATGTGCTGCTGGTCAACGCGCGCGGGCAGAAGATCGGCGAAACCACCCTGGATGCCCTCGCCCGGCAGATGGCCGCCGGACGCGCGCAGCTGGTCACCGAAGACAAGGGCCGTCTGGTCGACCGCGCCTGGCAGGCCAGCCTGAGCGCACTGCGCACGCTGGCCGGACGTCGCCCGCAGGAGCCCAAGGCATGAGTACGCAACCGCCCGTTGATACCCGCCGCGCGCCGCGCCGGCAGGTGTCCGATCTGGTACCGGTGACCGACCAGATGCGCGACAGCGTGGTCGGCCGGCTTGGCAACGTGTCCGAGACCGGCATGCTGATGCTGGCCAGCGCCGCGCTGCGCGACGACGCGCTGTATCAGTTGCGCTTCCCGTTGCCATTGGCCGATGGCCGCAGCGAGTGGATCGACGTCGGCGTACACCTGCTGTGGAGCGAACCGGCGCATGCCCCCGGCCAGAGCTGGGCAGGCTTCCGCTTCCTGACCCTGTCACGCGAGCATCGGCAGCTGCTGCGCCGGTGGATCGGCGAAGACAGCGACGAGGCACCGGTTTCGACGGGCTGAGTGCCGGTTCCGGCACAGCGGATTGCGTCGGTATCCGGCAGAATCTAGGGCCGTTTTCCGTGTCGAGCCACCGCAATGATCCAGCAAGACCCCGGCGCCCTGTATCCCGACCACCTGGCCGTGCTGTGCCGACGCGCCGAGCAGGCGCTGGCACGCGGCGGCTTCGACCACCTGGTGGTGCCCAGCGGCACCCTGCACTACCAGGTCTTCGACGATCGTGACTATCCGTACGCGGTCAACCCGCAGTTCAAGGCTTGGCTGCCGCTGACCCGTGTACCCAACAGCTGGATCGTGTTCACCCCGGGCAAGCGTCCAGCGGTGATCTTCCACCAGCCGTTCGACTACTGGCATGTGGTGCCGGATGCACCGAGCGGCTGGTGGGTCGAGCACTTCGACATCCATATCATCCGCACGCCGGACGAAGCGCTGGCACTGCTGCCGCCCGACCCGGCGCGCTGCGCGATCCTGGGTGAGCCGCAGAGCGCGCTGGGCGCGTATGTGCCCAACAATCCGGCGCCGGTGGTGAACTACCTGGAATGGCACCGCGGCAGCAAGACGCCGTACGAAATCGCCCTGATGCGCCAGGCGCAGGTGCTCGGCGTGCGCGGCCATCGCGCGGCCGAAGCGGCGTTCCGCAACGGCGCCGACGAGTTCAGCATCCACATGGCGTACTGCCAGGCCGTGGGCCAGGACGCCACCGAGCTGCCGTACGGCAACATCGTGGCCTTGAACGAGCATGCGGCGGTGCTGCATTACACCGAACTGGGCCGCAAGGCACCGCAGCCGCTGCGCAGCTTCCTGATCGATGCCGGCGCCAGCGCGCACGGCTATGCCAGCGACATCACCCGCACCTACGCCGCCGCCGGCCATGACGAGTTCGCGGCGATGATCGAAGCGGTCGATGCCGCGCAGCAGACGATGTGCGCGGCCGTGCGCCCGGGCTTCGACTACAAGCAGCTGCACGTGGATGCGCACCTGTCGCTGATGGGCGTGCTGAAAGACTTCGGCGTGATCAAGGTATCGCCGCAGACTGCGCTGGAAACCGGCGTCAGCGCCGCGTTCTTCCCGCATGGCATCGGCCACCTGATCGGCCTGCAGGTGCATGACGTGGCCGGTTTCGCGGCCAGCGATGAAGGCGGCCGCATCGAGCGTCCCGCCGGCCATCCGTACCTGCGCCTGACCCGCGTGCTGGAGCCGGGCATGGTGGTGACGATCGAGCCGGGCCTGTACTTCATCGACATGCTGTTGAACGAAGTGAAGGCCGCCGGTCATGGCGATGCGATCAACTGGGAGCGTGTGGACTTCTTCCGTCCGTACGGCGGCATCCGCATTGAAGACGAAGTGCTGTGCACTGATGGCGAAGCGGACAACCTGACGCGCCCGGTGTTTGCGGCGGCCAACGGCTGAGCCCCTCGTGGTTGGATGCTGAAATCAAAAGCCGCGGTTGGTGGGGCGGGTGGGCCATGCAGGGGACGCTGCAAGTACGTCCCTGTAAGCTCGATGGCGCCATCCATGGCGCCAACGCCCCTGCATGGCCCACCCGCCCCACCTTTGACAGTTCCTTGCGCGCGTCCAACCACGGAAAAGAAAAAAGAAAAGCAGGAGCGGGTCGCTTGCTGCGCTCGCTCCGTGTCGACCAAGGTCGACACCTACCAATAGTCCCGCGTGCCGACAACCGCCGTTACCAACAGCCGCGGGAAACTGTCGAAGGCGGGGTACTGTGGGTTTGCGGGGTGTGAGCCGCATGGATGCGGCGACCAAGCCT